>JBJOOW010000187.1:0-5465 GCA_046051095.1 Bacteroidota bacterium
TAGTTAAACCTGAAAATGAGTGGGTAATGATTGACTGCCCCGCCATCATATCGGAAGACCTGTGGAACAAATGCAACTCCATTTTGGACGAACAAGAAAAGAGCCGCAAACCTCGAGCAAAGGCTACTGTCCAACTATTTTCTGGTTTCTTACGGTGTGGCTGTGGCACCAAAATGTATGTCCCATCCCGAACCACAAAGTATGAATGCACCAAATGCAAGAAAACGCGCATCGCAATTTCCGACATTGAAGAAATCTATTTTCTGCATTTGAAATCATTTTTGCTCACAAAAGGCGATTTGGAAAAGTTTCAAGTTCGGGCAAACGAAGCGCTCAAAAACAAGGAAACTGAACTGAAAACTTTAACTAAAGAAAAGGGAAGGGTGAAGACAGAAATGGACAAACTCATCCAATTGCACCTTAAAGACCAGATACCTACCGATACCTTTAAGGACTACTTTGAGCCGTTAGATACCCAGCACAAGCAATTAGATGAAAGTATAACAACAGTGGCAGGACAGCTTGATTACCTCAAAATACAGGCTTTAAATGGCGACCACATCTTGGGCAATGCAACTAACTTATATGAAAGATGGCCTGCGCTTGACCTACCAATCAAGCGCCAAATAGTAGAGGAACTCACCGAGTCCATAACTATTGATAAAGAGGAAATTACTATTAATTTTGGGTACAATCCGACGCTATTACTACCTATCATCTTCCAAAATACTCCGAAAGGGCAACGCAACAATGCCCCTGCGGTTTTTATAACCACCCCGAAAAAGAATGTGTTTGCGCTCCGGGTGTTGTACAAAAATATCTCAATAAAATATCGGGCCCGTTAATGGACCGTATAGACCTGCACGTAGAGGTTACACCGGTATCGTTTAACGAGTTAAGCAGTACTAAAAAGGCAGAGAAGAGCGAGTTGATACGCGAACGCGTTATTCAGGCCCGACAGATACAAACAAAACGCTTTGAGGGCCGTACCGGTATATACAGCAATGCACAAATGGAACCACAACTGGTAGAAGAAATTTGTGTAATAACCGATGCTGGCAAAACCATGCTTAGCCGGGCTATGCAAAAACTTAACCTAAGTGCACGCGCTTACAACCGCATTATTAAAGTAAGCCGTACCATTGCCGACCTGGCTGGCTCAGAAGATATTAAAACAGAACACTTGGCAGAAGCAATTCAATTTAGAAGCCTGGATAGAGAAGACTGGGCGATGTAGTTATTTGTATATACTACGGTTAATGTCTGGTTAAATAAGCCCCGCTATTCTGCAATAACTGTTTTGCTATGTACCATTGATAGATAAAACCAATGGCATGGCTACTACCAACGAAATAGTTTCGGCATTATACAATGCTTTTTCAATTAATCCATTTGCTCAAGCTATGTGGCAAGGTGGGGCTGCTGCCTTTAATCGTACCGACCAATGGAGCGATATAGATATAATGCTGATTGTTGATGATGGCTACGAAGAACAGGCAATGGCTCTGGTGCAGACTGTGCTCGAAAAAGAATTTGGTATAGATAACCTGTTTGCAATAGACCCACCACACTGGCCCGGTATGGTGCAAACCTTCTTCCAATTAAAAAATACCAGTCCGTTTTTACTCGTCGATTTTTCGGTGTTGCCTCTTTCTGCAACCGATAAATTTGCCGAGCCTGAGATACATGGCAACGCAATTGTGTTATTCGATAAGCAGAACGTTATAACATCGATAAAGCCGGTAGATATAACACATTTGAAACCAAAGCTTCTACACCGCATAGCTATGCAGCGCCATAAACAGGAAATTTTTTGGGTAATGGTAGATAAAGAGCTTAACCGGAATAATGCTATTGATGCTTTTGTGTTTTACTGGTCGTTTACACTTTCGCCATTGGTCGAGATGCTGCGCATAAAGTACTCGCCCTTTCACTGGAACTTTGGCTCACGGTATCTGGCTAAACATTTGCCCAAAGATATTGCAGATAAATTGCAGTTACTTTACTACGTAAAGGATATTGAAGACTTGAAAGCAAAAAATGTTGAGGCCCGGGCCTGGCTGGTAACAGCAATGGATGAGGCCGAACAATCGCTTACGTAATAACTATTGTGATTTGGGTGTTTGGTATTTCTCTAACCGCATACCAATTGTTTTTACAAATGGCAGCGGGTTTACGCGCATATCCTGAGATATTTTAAAGGTGTATTTACCGGTTTGGGGGAAAAAAGCATTGTCCTGTATCGGTATCAGCATATCACAGTTATCGCCCAAACATTCGCCGTGCCATACGCCATCGGCTTCGGCCAGCAGTAGGTTTACCCTGCGCTCGTATGTTTTACCATCGGGGAAAGTGGTTTCTATTTTAACCCACATGTTGCGCCACTCAAAATTAAAGCCATGGCGCACGCTTACATATATATTGTAGTGTTGTACAGTATCGGTAATGTTAGTTGTAAACGTTTTTGTATCGGCGTAATCCCACTTATGCTCTTTTATCTGCTGCTGTTCTTCCATTACAGCATCGCTGTTGCATGCGGTAAGTAATAGCATAGCAACTACAGCTAAAACAAATACAGGTATTGTATAGGTTAGTTTATTGTATTTATTCAACCAGGTTTTCAATGTCATACTACTGCTTGTTATCCTGGTTTGGTTTATTATCCGGCTTTTTACCCTGATGTTTTTGCTGGTTAGGGTGCTGTTTTTTGTGCTGCTGTTTATTTGGCTGGTTACCTTTGTTTGGGTTACCGCCCTGTTTTTGCTGAGGCTGGTTTTGCTGGCGTGGCTGTTGTTGTTTCGCCCCCTGGGTTTGCGTGTTGGTATTTGTGCCGCCTTCACCACTGCTTTTTTTCTTGTTGCGGTTATTGTTGCCACGGCGTTTTTTGCGCTCTTTTTCTTCAAGCGTATGCAGCGTTACCTGGCCTACCAGGTCTTCGTGCTTACTCTCGTCTACCTTTATATCATCTTCAATAGCAAAGTCATCCAGGCTTTTGGGCTTTTTACCGGTTTTGTTCATGTAAAGCAATTCCTTTACATCTTCTATATCCAGTTTAAAAAAATTGCCACGCTGTGTTTCGTACTCGTACCACATCTGGCGTTTAAGTATCTCTGTTTTCTTAAGTATGGCAATACCTTCTTCTGTTTCCAGCTTATCAGCATTTTTCGGAAACTTCTTAAGCGAGTCGTTGTAAGTATCCAACTCGTAGTTAAGGCAACACTTCAAACGGCCGCATTGTCCGCTAAGTTTATCCGTATTTATTGCAAGGTTTTGGTAACGTACTGCCTGCGTGGTTACCGATTTAAAATCATTAAGCCAGGTGCTGCAGCATAACTCACGGCCACAGGTGCCAATACCACCTACGCGGGCCGCTTCCTGACGTGCGCCTATCTGGCGCATTTCTATTTTTACTTTAAACTCTTTAGCATATATCTTTACCAGTTCGCGAAAATCTACACGTCCATCGGCTGTATAAAAAATGGTAACTTTTTTATTGTCGCCCTGGTATTCTATGTCGCCAATCTTCATTTCCAGATTGTTCTGCCGTGCCATAGCGCGGGCGCGTACCATCGTTTCTTTTTCTTTACTGCGGGCCTCAATTAGCGTATTAATATCTTCATCGGTAGCTATACGTAATACATTGCGTATGGTATCGTCGCGTTCGGTTACGCGGCGCTTTTTCATTTGCAGTTTAACAAGTTCGCCTTGCAGGCTAACCTCACCTATATCAAACCCCTGAGCGGCTTCTACAACAACCAACTGGCCTTTCTCTAACGCTATATTCGAAACATTGCGGTAAAAGCCTTTACGCGAGCCGCTTTTAAAGCTAACTTCTATAATGCCAAAGTTTTCGTTAAACGAAATTGGCATATCGGCAAACCAGTCCATCACATTCATCCGGTTACAACCGCCGCTGCTACAGCCGCCTTTGCTTTGGCAGCCGGCTGCTTCGCCGTTTTTACCCGTTCCACAAGAAGAACATCCCATTTTCCGCAATTTATATTGAATCCTGCAAAGCAATACAGCCCCACAGAATGGTTAATTAATTTGTACGAATCTAACAGAAAAAATGAATTAACCCTTAACCAGGCAGCCAGTCGGCTACATAGTTAAGGGTTAACTGTCTACAAAAGGCTATATATTGCTATAGGCTATTGCGGGTAGCCGTTTTTGGCCCAGCAGGTAAGGTCGTGTATTACGTCGTCCGAAAGTTTGGCACGGCCACGCGGCATAGCTTCGCAGCCACTTTCCTGATATATAGTACAAAGCGCCTCGGCATCAAATGCACTTTTAGCACTGCTATAACTCGAGTAGTCTTTGCCGTCTTCTTTGGTTAAGGCATTGTGGCAACCACTGGTGGCACAATTGTTATTTAATAAGGTGGCAATTTTACCGCTGTAAACGTTTGCGGTGTCGTCTGCCTCGTTGCAGGTTACGCGATCAGTGTAATTACTAAGGCTTTTCTCTTTCTCGCACGATGCGGCGAACATAATGGCAGCTATTGCTACAGCTGGCAAAAATACTTTTCTCATGGGCTGGTTATTTTGTTTATGCTATGATAACCAATGTGTGCGATTTCATTTTATGAATTTAGTTACCTTCTAACATATTCGAATAAGATTGGAGCTTTGTTAAAAAGCAAATGCCGTTCAGATTCTGAACGGCATTTGCTTTTTAAAATTCAATAAACACTATCGTGCTAATGTAATAGTACCACTAAGTGTTTCGGCCGGGTAAGCTGTAGGGTTAGCGTAAGTAACTTTTATCTGGTAAACGTAAGTGTCGAAAGGCAGTAGCTTGCCGTTCTTTTTACCATCCCAGGCATCGCCGTTATTGTTTATGCCGTTGTGCTGAGAAGGGTTGTTATAAACCTGCTCGCCCCAACGGTTAAATACCGATACTTCCAGGTTCTCTGCCCCTAGTATATCTACCTCAAAATAATCGTTCAGTCCATCAGCATTAGGCGTAAACGAGTTTGGTATAAAGTACTGAACTTTGTTTTTTACCACTATTACAACCGAGTCTGAATTGCTACAGCTATCACCGTCGGTTGCTATCAGGTAATAAGTAATGGTAGAGTCTGGTGTAGCATTGGTGCTTTGGCAGGCTGTACAGCTAAGGTTAACATCTGGTATCCAGTTGTAGCCTATAATGCCGTTTGGCGATGAGGCTGTACCATTAAGTGTAACAGTTTGGCCACGTACCGAAACCATATCAGGACCTGCATCTACAGTAATAGCACCCGGTTGTTGTACCGTAAAGTTTTGCGAGCCGAAGCAACCAAAGTTATCCTGTACTACAGCGGTATAATCGCCGGCTGGTAAGCCAGTAAGTATATTACTTGGCTGGTATACGTTATTTAACGAGTACTGATATACGCCGCTACCGCCGGTAGCTATAATTTCTACCGATCCGTCGCTACTGTTGTAACAACGTGTATTAGTAGGCGATGTGGTAACAACAAT
>JBJOOW010000188.1:0-4622 GCA_046051095.1 Bacteroidota bacterium
TATCTTGTTAGAGAATACCAGATTCTGTATGAAATAACAGAACGTTACATAGTAATCCTTTCTATCTGGGATGGCCGCCAGGACCCTGAAAAACTAAAACAAAGGCTGGAATAATCTGTAAATATTACACAACTGTGGCACTACTATTTGGAAGTGTAACAGCATAGGTCTTAATTAGCGCCCAATAATCCGTGTATGTCTATTAAGGTATCTGAGCTTACTAAAGTGTACGGCGCGCAACGCGCGGTAGATGCTATATCGTTTGAGGTGAGCAAAGGCGAGGTGCTGGGTTTTCTGGGGCCTAACGGTGCCGGTAAAAGCACCACCATGAAAATGCTGACCTGCTTTATACCTCAAACAGCCGGTACAGCCACCGTTTGTGGTTTCGATACTGCCAAGGCACCACTGGAGGTAGCTAAAAAAATAGGTTACCTGCCCGAAACAACCCGTTGTATTACGATATGTATGTGCGCGAGTACCTGGAGTTTGTTGCCGGGCTGCATAAGCTGGGTAACATTACCCGCCAGCGTATTGATGAGATGATAGAAGTAACCGGCCTTACCGTGGAGCGTAAAAAGAAAGTAGGCCAATTATCGAAGGGTTACAAACAGCGCGTAGGGCTGGCACAGGCCATGCTACACAACCCGGAAGTGCTGATACTGGATGAGCCCACCTCGGGCCTTGACCCCAACCAGCTGGTAGAAATACGCGCACTGATAAAAAAGCTGGGCAAGGATAAAACGGTTATTTTCTCCTCGCACATTATGCAGGAGGTACAGGCCGTGGCCGACCGGGTTATCATCATCAACAAAGGCAAGATAGTAGCCAACGATTCTACCGCCAACCTGCAAAACCGCATAGGCAACGAGATAATAGTAACCGCCGGCTTTAAACAAACGGTAGACCGCGCCCTGCTGGGTATGCTGAAAGGCGTAAAAAGTTTTGAGCAGGATAAAGACGGCCTGTGGAGCTTTGTAGCCGAAGGCAACCGCGACCTGCGCGAAGAGCTGTTTAACTTTGCCAAAGACCGCAACCTTACCCTGCTACACCTTAGCAAAGAAGAGTACAGTCTGGAAGATGTGTTTAAGCAGTTGACGAAGTAGTAAAGGAAGACTTGCCAGGTTTTAAAAACCTGGCAAGTCTAAAAAAGCAATAACATGCCTCACCAGTTACTTTACGAAGATGAATTTTATCACTTATACAACCGTGGCAATAATGGAGAAAACCTATTCTACAACCACGAGAATTATATATACTTTTTAAAGAAGTACGACTTTTATCTTAGCGATTACATTGACACCTATGCTTACTGCCTTTTACCTAACCATTTTCATTTGCTGATAAGAGTAAAGCAATTTGATTCCTTCCCTAAAGAAGACTCAAAACTTGCCTACGAGTACAGGTGCAGCGAACAGTTTCGCAGGTTTTTTATGAGTTATGCCAAAGCAATAAATAAACAACAGGAACGAACCGGTAGTCTTTTTGAAAATGCATTCAAACGAAAACAGGTGAATTCAGAAGTTTATATGTCTAGGTTGATTTGTTACATTCATACAAACCCCAGAAAACATGGAATTACAGATGATTTTCAGAATTATTTATACAGTTCCTATAACAGAATTTTGGACGAGCGAATCAGTAAATTAAAAAAGAAGGAGGTTATAGAATGGTTTGGAGGTAAAGAATCTTTTTCAAAAACCCATTCTGAAAGCCAAATTGACTTAATAAATGATGATTGGGTAATTGAAGACGAATAGGAAACACTTGGCAAGTTTTTAAAACTTGCCAAGTGTTTCCTTCCGGAACTTTTCTACCTTAACTATTCCGTTATTTTAGCGCCGCATGTTTGCCATTTATAAAAAAGAAATCCAGCAGTTTTTCAGTTCGCTGATAGGCTATATAGCCATCATTGTGTTTTTACTGGTGCTGGGTTTGTTTATGTTTATTTTTCCCGATACCAGTATACTGGAGTTTGGCTATGCCACACTCGATTCGTTTTTTACCATTGCGCCGTATATCTTCATTTTTCTTATACCGGCCATTACCATGCGCTCGTTTGCCGAGGAGATTAACACCGGCACTATAGAGTTACTAAGCACCCGCCCCGTAACCGATTTACAGATAATACTGGGTAAATACTTTGCGGCCGTTACACTGGTGTTTATTGCCATAGTACCAACGTTTGTTTATTTTTTTACGTTGTACATGCTGGCCTCGCCGGTAGGCAATGTAGATGTAGGTGGCATACTGGGCTCGTATTTTGGTCTGTTCTTTTTAGGCGCTGTGTTTGTAGCCATCGGTATTTTCTGCTCTTCTATCACCTCTAACCAAATTGTGGCGTTTATAGTTGGTGTGTTCCTTTGTTTCTTTCTGTACATGGCGTTTGGTTACCTATCGCAGTTTGCTGTGTTTATAGGCAAGGCCGATTACCTGGTAGAGTTGCTGGGGCTTAGCGCCCACTACGATGCCATGGGCAAAGGCGTGATTGATACCCGCGATGTAGTCTACTTTGTAAGCATGATAGCCGCCTTTATTCTGTTCACCCGTACCGCCTTAAGCAGCCGCAGATGGTAAAAATGAAATCGCATATAACCAATCGTCGCGATGCCATTATACTGCTGGTATTGGTGTTTGCTATTGTATTACTTGTAAATGTGGTATCTGGCTTTTTTTACTACCGGTTCGACCTTACTGCCGAAAAGCGCTACTCTATTTCCGACCCATCGAAAAAAATGGTGAAGGAGCTGAAGGATGTAGTAACCATAAAGGTGTTTTTAGATGGTGAACTGAATGCCGGCTTTACCCGTTTAAAAGAATCGACCCGCAACCTGCTGAACGAACTACGCGCCTACGGCGGTAAAAACATAGAGTTTGAGTTTGTTGACCCAATGGCCATTAAAAACCTGGATGAGCGCAAAGCGCTGATGACCGACCTGATAGAGCGGGGCCTGGCACCAACCAACCTTACCACCAAAAGCAAAAGCGGCAGCAACCAACAGTTAATATTTCCGGGTGCTATAGTAACCTTTGCGGGCCGCGAGATACCGGTGCAGCTACTGGAAAACCAGATAGGCTACTCGCCACAACAAATACTGAACAACTCCGAAGTACTGCTGGAGTATAAGTTTGTAAACGCTATACAAAAGCTTACACAGTACCGTCCGCCGCAGGTTGCTTTTTTGCATGGCAACGGCGAGTTAAACGCGCTTGAAACTGCCGACATACGCCAAACGCTAAGCACGCTCGAATACCAGGTTAAAGACCTGCACATTGATAGCAGCTACCACATACCCGACCGTATAGATGTGCTGGTAATTGCCAAACCCGAACAACCTTTCAGTCCGATGAACCAGTATAAGCTGGACCAGTATATTATGCGCGGCGGCAAAGTGCTGTGGCTGGTAGATGGCAGCAATGCATCGCTGGATAGCCTGCGCACAAGCCCTACCGGACAGTTTGTACAGGCAGCAGATATGGGGCTTGAAGAAATGCTGTTTAAATACGGTGCCCGTATAAACAACGATGTGGTGCAGGATATAAATCTGAACAACCCTATACCATTGATAGTAGGTAAAATGGGCAATGCACCGCAAACCGAGTTGTTTCCATGGTATTATTTTCCGTTACTGATATCGGATAATAACCATGCTATAGTTAAGAACCTGGACCCTGTGGCCAGCTTTTTTGCCAGCTCGATAGATACGATACAAAACAAAGGCGTTAAAAAAACGGTGTTGCTGCACACCACCGAAAATGCCCGCGCGCAGCTTACCCCTACACGTGTACACTTTGGTATAATACCGGTAGATGGCAAACGCCCTAACCCGGCGTACTACAACCAGCCTAACCGCCCCATAGCCGTATTGCTGGAGGGTGAATTTACCAGTGCTTTCAGCAACCGTATAGCGCCAGAGATGCGTGCCGCCTTTGATACCGTAGCAGCACTAAAACCAATGGAGCACAGCCAGGCCAGTAAAATGATTGTAATAGGCGATGGCGACATTATACGCAACGAAGTACGTGGCGACAGCAGCGCTTATCCGCTGGGCTACTACATGTTTACCCGCCAGCAGTTTGCCAACAAATCGTTTATACTTAACTGTATCGAATATCTGGTAGATGATAGCGGCATACTTCAAACCCGCAATAAAGAGGTGAAGCTGCGTATGCTGAACACCATTAAGGTAAACGATGAAAAACTAAAATGGCAGCTTATTAATATAGCCCTTCCTATCGGCATTATTATTATTGCCGGTATTGCCTTTGGTTTTTACCGCCGTAAGCGGTATGCGGCGTAGTAGTTTACGTTACACAATTACACCTGTTTTTTAGTATGGGTCCGTGCTGCTTCGAAAACACCTACAACACATTTAGCAGCCTGAATGAATATGAAGCATTCGACAAGGAGCTTACCATTAAGCTGTCTCAAAACAAACTTATTACCGGCACCCCAACCGAATACCTTGGTGTATATTGTTACACATACAAATGCTGCAATTGTGGTGCTACCTTCTGGCTATCGGACCCAGACCATGCGTGGAGGGGATTTTTTCTGATTGAAGATGTTGCCCGTTTACATGTAGAAAGCATCCGTAAGCGCGATTCACGCATTAGGAGTACAG
>JBJOOW010000189.1:0-3780 GCA_046051095.1 Bacteroidota bacterium
GCAGGTTAAAATGGCCTTTATCGGCACCGGCTATTGAAACACGTATGCTGTGGCCCTTTTTAAACTGGTACGAAATAGGCAGTAAATCAAACTCCAGCTCCATGGTTTGCCCGGCAACAACCGGTAGCACATCGGCTTTGGTAAATGTATGGTCGGGGTAGGGTGTTTTGTAAAGTACGTCATCGCTAACCTTACGGTGCATAGGGCGTAGCATACCCTCGGTAACGTAGGTAACCGTGCCATCGGGCGCTACATCTTCCAGGTAGCAAAATACAGTAGCATCGGTTGCATCGGCAGCCAGTTGTAGTTTAACCACCGGATGGCCGGTTAACTCGGCCGGTTCGTTAAGTGGTGCAGCAGTAAAGGTCATCAGCTTTTTATCTTCTTC
Source organism: Bacteroidota bacterium (assembly GCA_046051095.1). Classification (GTDB taxonomy): domain Bacteria; phylum Bacteroidota; class Bacteroidia; order Chitinophagales; family LD1; genus Bog-950. The sequence continues at coordinate 389 of JBJOOW010000189.1, forward strand.
GGCCCTGTTGTTATAGTTGGTTGGCCCGTGCATGTAAAGGGTGGTTACACTGTTCCAGCGCGAAGTGTTTCCTGTAGTGGCGGTATAATCTATGGTATAATTTACGTTACCGCTTTTTGCTGTTTCGGCGGTTGACGCCAGTTTATTATCGGCCGATAGGTACAGCTTTAAATTTTGTGTGTTGCGGGCCGGCCAGGTGTTAGCGGTTTTCCAGGCCTCTTCTCCAACTGTATAATAGGTAATAGCCGGCTCGGTATTTATCCCGTTCTCTATACCTTTCAGGTAGTGGTCGAAAAAGCGGAGCATCTCCAGCTTTACATTCAGGTTTACATCTTTGGTTTCGGCAAAAGGGCTTACGTTGTTTTGCGGGCCATGGTCCCAGGGGCCAACCAATACCTTTACGGTATTATCGGTATTCATATATCCCTCTACACACGATTTAGCCAATGCGCCATCGTACCAGCCGCCAATACGATAAATTGCGGTACCGCTGTTGCCAATTTTATTTTTGTAATTGTATATGCTAAACTCATCGGCTGTGCCGTTGGCATTGGGTTGTATATCATCGCGGTTCTGCACGGTTTGCAAACCCGTAAACACATCGAAATTATTTTTGTGGTTCTCTACACATTGCTGCAGCATTTTGCGGCCACGGTCTTTATCTACCGGGTGTATGCCTTGTGCCAGTTTGGCTTTACCACCAAAAGCTGCAAAGTTGTTGTTATCCAGGTTTTTGGTAGTGTAGCCCCATACCTCTACAAACGGCCCCTGGCAAACACCACCGGGAAACATAATGTAGTTGTACAAATCGTAAATATTAGAGCGTGGTATACAGGCTTTAACGGCGGGGTGCTGGTTTACCAGTAACAGTTCGGCGGTAGTACCCAGATATGAAACACCGGTTGTGCCTACATTGCCGCTGCTCCACGGTTGGGCTATTATCCAATCTACCACATCTTTACCATCGGCCACTTCCTCGGGGCTAAACTCCATACGGCGGTTACCTTCCGATGCACCGGTGCCGCGTACATCTACTACTACGCAGGCGTAGCCATAACTGGTAAAAAACTCAACCTCGCTTTTGCGCACTACGGTAAACACAGGGTCTACAAACAGGTTGTACGGAAACTTAGCCTGCACCGAACGCACATAACGGGTAAGGTAAACTATGGTAGGTATCTTCTCTCCCTCTTTCAGTTTTTTGGGCAGGTACACATCTACAGCCAGCTTAACGCTATCGCGCATGGGTATATATAAACTGTTATACTCAAAGCCATCGTACTGCGGGCTGGTGTAGCCTTTGTACTGGCCGGGGCGACTAATTTGAGTGGCATTTACAACCGGTTTTTTTTTGTTGCCGGCATACGCAAATGTTACACTTAGTAGTACAATAGCAATAGCTGCGAAACGGGGGAATTTCTTCATAGTGTGGTAACGGGGGTTTAGTTACCGCATTGACGAAATGCCGGTGCAAATATTTTTGCCGGAAAGAAAAAAATTAACCTACTGCTGTTTTAAGAAAGTATAGTCGGATATAAGGTTGCCCTGCTCGCCGGTAGTATACTGGGCAATTAGAAAGTAGCCTTTGCTTTTAAGCTTGTTAATGGTAGCGTTAATAGTACGCAGGTTTTCTATTTCGTTTTTTTCGCTGTAGGCCAGCAGGGGTACTTCTTCGGTTCGGCCATCTTCGTACACAATAAATATTTTGGCCGATATATAACCGGTACCGAAACTAACCGACTTGTTACAGTCGAACACACGTACCGTGGCGTAGCCACCGGTGGCAGGTGCCTGTGCTTTGCTTACCTGTGGCAAAGCAAAAAACAATGTTACAGCAAGCAGAAAAACAAAACGTTTCATATTATCAGTTAGGCTTTGGGTACTACAATCAGGCAGCGGCGGCGTTACCTTTTTTAGCTCTTTCATAACTAACTTTTCCATCTTTTATTCTCTCTACGCGCGAGAAAAGACTGTACCGCTCATCGAACAGAAATGCAAAAAGCAGTTTGGTCCAGCTGGTATGGTACTTTAAAGTATCGTAATACTCGGGTGCCATGGCGCGCAGTTTGGGCAGGTTGTTCCAGGGTATAGAAGGAAAATCGTGGTGCTCGTTATGGTAACCCACGTTTAGCGCTACAATATTAATAGGGCCATAGTAGCTGGCTGTTTCCTGTGCCATATCGTAGGTGTAGTGCTCCTGTATCCAGCGGGCACCTACCGGGTGCAGGCCTATAGAGAAGAAAAACGAAAACACCAGGTATAACAAACCCCACCAGCCGCAGAAATAAACAATGGCAACATCGTAGGCTATGGCGGTAAACAGGTTTACAAAGGTCCAGGTGCTAAACAGCTTTATTGCTTTTAGGCGCGGCGGACGGGTAACCTGAAACACCGGAAAAAACAACAGCCAGAAAGCTTTACCATACCATTTGTTGCCAATTAGTTTTGCCTCCCAATCGCTGGCCAGGTCGGCATCGTATTCGTAATCGCCCTGGTGTGCGTGGTGCTTAAGGTGGTACACATTAAAGCCCATAGCACCCGGCACCAGGTTAGGCAGGTCGGCGAAAATAGCTACCCAGCGGTTCCATGTTTTGCTGGTAAACACCAGGTTGTGGGTAGCATCGTGTATAATAACGTACATGCAATGGTTGGAAAAAGCACCTACGCAGTAAGCTACTATAAGGCTAAGCCACCAGTATTGCATACCCAGGTGGCCCATGGTATATGCTAACGATGTTTGCAGTACTAAAACAAAAACAAGTATTAGGGCCGTGTATGGGTTTTTACCCATTAGCTGCCGCACCTCGGGGTGTGCTTTTAAAATAGCACGTGTACGTTCGGGGTGTGGCTGATCGAAACTGGCCTGATGAAAATTTACTGGCATAGACCGGCAAATATAAGCCACCGGGGCTTATAAAGGTATTGCCGTTAACAACATATTGAACAACAATAATTTAAAACACTATTTACGTTCGATACTAACCTGTGTTGGGTAGGCAAAATCTATACCGGCCTGCTTAAATTTATGCAGCACCTGTATATTAATATCGGTTTGCGTGCTGTGTGTATCGCTGCCTTTTTTAATAAAGTAAGTAAAGTTTATATCGACCGATGACGGTGAAAAACGCTCGAGAAAAATAATAGAGTCGTAATGGTTAACATCGGGCGAGTGCTCAACAATAGCCCTTAAGATAGTGATAGCTTCGTCTATTTTTTCGGCGGGTGTTTCGTACGGCAACGATAAATGTGTTACAATACGCTTGGCTGGTTCCAGCGTAATATTCTCGATAGCGTTATCGGTAAACTGAGCGTTAGGTATGGTTATTACCCGGCCGGCACCTGTGCGTATGCGGGTACTGCGTATGCCTGTGTAAACCACAGTGCCTTCAATT
>JBJOOW010000190.1:0-2916 GCA_046051095.1 Bacteroidota bacterium
CACCATTCGATTTACCAGAGTGCGAAAGCGAACTGGTAGGTGGGTACCATACCGAGTACTCATCAATGAAACTGGGCTTTTACCTGTTTGCCGAGTACATTAATATGTTCATTTCATCGGCCCTGTTATCTATCCTTTTCTTTGGTGGTTACAACTACCCGGGTATGGATGGTGTACACAGCCTGTTAACCGGTTCGCTTGGCGATGTATTGGGAGGCAACATAGCTACACTTATTGGTTTTGGTGTTTTGTTTGCCAAAACGTTGTTCTTCATTTTCTTTTATATGTGGGTGCGCTGGACCGTACCGAGATTCCGCTACGACCAGTTAATGAACCTTGGCTGGAAAATACTGATACCATTGGCTATAGCTAATATACTTGTAACTGGCGGTGTAATACTTTGGTTACAGAGTTAATTGGTTTTGATTTAAAGAATTAAAGTAGTGCTGGCAGCAGTAGAAAAGTTGAAATAAATATGGCAACAGATTTTAAAAGTATTTCGCTTTCGGGTAAAAAGGTAGATGTTTCTAACAAAGAAATGACCTTTTGGGAAAGCCTTTACATACCGGCAATTGCCAAGGGTATGGGTATTACCTTACGCCACTTTTTCAGGCCTAAGGTTACTATTATGTACCCCGAGCAGAAACGCGAGTTTTCGCCGGTTTGGCGTGGCCGCCACATTTTAATGCGCGATGAGAATGGCGCAGAGCGCTGTACTGCCTGCGGCCTTTGTGCTCTATCGTGCCCGGCTGAGGCTATAACTATGACATCAGCCGAACGCAAAAAAGGAGAGGAGAAACTTTACCGCGAGGAGAAATATGCTGCTACTTACGAGATTAATATGCTGCGTTGCATTTTCTGCGGTTTGTGCGAAGAGGCTTGCCCTAAAGAAGCTATTTTCTTAACCGAAGACCTGGTTGCTGCCGATTACCGCCGTACCGGTTTTATATATGGTAAAGATAAACTGGTAATGAAAAACGAAGAGGTAAAACATTAATTAAACCGACTCAAAATCTACAAACATTGGATCCGATTTTATTAAAATATGCTTTTTATGCGCTGTCTGCTCTGTCTATAGTTACAGGGTTAATGACGGTGTTTACCAAGAACCCGATACATGCCGTACTGTATGTTATCATGTGCTTCTTCTCTATATCCGGCCATTACTATTTGCTTAATGCCGAGTTTTTGTTTGTAGTACAGATAATTGTATATGCCGGTGCTATCATGGTACTGTTCCTTTCTACACTTATGCTTATGAACCTTAATGAAGAGAGCGAAAAACATAAGCCGGCCATTGCCAAAATAAGCGCAGTTGTAGCAGCGGGTGTATTAATGATGGTATTGCTGATGATATTGAAAAAAGCATCGGGCATGCCATTAATAGCCGACTCGAACGAGGCAGCAATTGGTTCAATAAAAAACCTGGGTTATGTACTACTTAACGAGTACCTTTTCCCGTTTGAGTTTGCATCGGTATTGTTTTTAAGTGCCATGGTGGGTGCAGTGCTTTTAACCAAGCGCGAGCCTATACCGGTTAGTAAGTAAATTGAAGTAATAAAACGTAATTATCTATCAATCAATAATTAATACGCAGTTAAGTGGATCATTTACCAAACATACTTTCTATTGTACCCATACAAAACTATTTGTTTTTAAGCGCCGTGTTGTTTAGCATTGGTGTACTGGGTGTAATATTCCGCCGCAATGCCATTATAATGTTTATGAGCATAGAGCTGATGCTGAATGCCGTAAACCTATTGCTGGTTGCCTTTTCCAGCTACCATAACGATGCCAGCGGACAGGTGTTTGTATTTTTTGTAATGGCAGTGGCTGCAGCCGAGGTGGCGGTAGGCCTGGCCATACTGGTTACTATTTTCCGCAATGTGCACTCGGTAGATATTGACGAACTGAAAGCATTGAAAAATTAGGCATTAGATATTGGACGATAGACAAGATATATAAGACAATACAGTTTAAAAAGAATATATAGTGACGAACCTTCTCATAATCATACTTACCCCGCTGGTTGGCTTTTTAATAAATGCCCTGGTTGGTAAAAAACTTCCCAAAACAGTTTCGGGTGCCATAGGTGCCGGTGCCATATTGGTATCGTTCCTGTTATCATCGTTATTCTTTATTGGCTTTACCAACGGTAGCCAGCAGGCTATAGATGTTGATGTTTACAAATGGATAGCCCTGCCCGACTTTACCATCACCTTTGGCTTATTGCTCGATCAGCTATCGGTAACCTGGTTAATGGTGGTTACCGGCATAGGTTTTCTTATCCACCTGTACTCTATCAGCTATATGCACGATGATGAGAAGTTTAACGTGTTTTTTGCTTACCTAAACCTGTTTATCTTCTTTATGTTGTTGCTGGTACTGGGCAACAATTTCCTTGTTACGTTTATAGGTTGGGAAGGTGTGGGCCTATGCAGTTACCTGCTAATCGGTTTCTGGTTTAAAAACCAAAGCTACAACAACGCTGCTAAAAAAGCTTTTGTAATGAACCGAGTGGGCGACCTTGGCTTTTTGCTGGGTATGTTCCTGTTGTTATACAACTTCAAATCGTTGCACTTTGGCACCCTGCATGTAGCTGTTACTTCTACCACAGTAGCGCACGGACTTATTGTAGCTATTACCATGTTGCTGTTTGTTGGTGCTATGGGTAAATCGGCACAAATACCATTATATACCTGGCTACCCGACGCGATGGCCGGCCCAACCCCGGTATCGGCGCTTATACACGCAGCCACCATGGTTACCGCTGGTATATATATGATAGCCCGCGCCAACTTCCTTTTCACCCTTGCCCCCGAAACGCTACAGTTTATATCAATAATAGGTGTGGCTACAGCCTTGTTTGCTGCCACTATCGGACTAATGCAAAATGATATTAAAAAGGTATTGGCG
>JBJOOW010000191.1:0-2621 GCA_046051095.1 Bacteroidota bacterium
ATTAACTCAAAAACAAGCATTAACAATGAAAAAGGTAATATACACTGTAGCCATTATGGCTGTATTGTTTACCACAATACAAACAGCACAAGCACAAGCCTGGGAAAAAAGCACCAAGGTGCTTGGCATAGGTTTAGGAGGTTCAAACTTTGCACACGTATATACAAACAACAACTACTGGGGAGGCTGGAATTCTCCGGTTACCGGTCAGTTTAATTTTCAGGGCGAGTTTGGTGTGCACGATTATGTAGGTATTGGTTTCCATACCGGTGTAGGTGGCCGTGCCGGTTACTACTGGGGCTTTTACAACGCCTATGGCAGCGCAGGCGAAGTTGCCGTGCCATTTGGAGTAATTGCCAACTTCCACTTTTACCAGTTAATAGCCGATAAAACCGGTAAAGACATACACAGCGATAAACTGGACATTTATGGCGGTGTAAACATAGGCGGCGGTATAGCGGCACAGTTTTTCCGTAATGGCGATAACCAGATTGTACCACTGGCATTTGGCGGTGTACACGTAGGTGTGCGCTACTACTTTACCGATAAATTTGGTATTAACGGCGAACTGGGTACCCCTTACGGCCGCGAGTTTGTTAACGCAGGTATAGTATTTAAACTGTAACAACGCATAGCCCTAAAAAGCAAAGGCCGCTCAAGTGAGCGGCCTTTGCTTTTTAATAAAACTGTTAACTATAAAAAGCTATCCAGCGCCAGCACGTAACTCTCTAACCCAAAGCCTGCAATTATACCTTTACATACACCTGTAATAAGCGATGTGTGCCTGAACTCCTCGCGGGCATGCGGGTTGCTGATGTGCACCTCTATAACCGGTGTTTTAATGGCTGCTATAGCATCGCGTATAGCTACGCTGGTATGTGTGTAGCCCCCGGCATTTAGTATAATACCATCGTACTTAAACCCAACCTGCTGTAGCTTATCAATCAGCTCGCCCTCTATATTGCTTTGGTAATAGCTTAGCTGTATATCGCTGCTGTATACGTCTTTTATATCATCAAAAAACTCGTCAAAGCTAACATCGCCGTAAATATCCGGCTCGCGTTTGCCCAGCAGGTTCAGATTAGGCCCGTTTATAATGATAATACGCTTCATAGGTATGTTGGCTGTTTAAGTCTCCCCTTTAGGGGAGATTTAGAGGGGTTTACATGTCGTAATTTAATACAACGCCATGGCTTTTAGGGTGACTTTGGCAAGTAAGCACATAACCTTTGGCTATCTCGGCATCGGTAAGGCTTTCACGGTCGTCCATTTCTACCTTACCCGATAGCAACTTGGCACGGCAGGTACAGCAGGCTGCTACCATACAGCTATATGGAGGGTCGTAACCGGCATCCAGTGCGGCTTCCAGTATGGTTTCCTTTTCGCTTACCTCAAACTCGCGCTCGTGGCCGTCGTATATAATTTTCACTTTGGTTTTGCCTGTAAATGGCACGGCACTTTCTACCGTAGTACCTACATCGGCGGCTTTCTTATCCTCATCGGCTTTAGCAGTAAAGTACTCTATATGCACTTTATCTTTAGGTATTCCCAGCAAGCTAAGCGCTTCTTCCACACTTTTCATCATAGGGGTTGGCCCGCATATAAAAAACTCGGCGTGCTGAAAGTTAAGGTTGGTGTTTTCGCGTAACAGTTTTAGGGCAACATCTTTCACAATAGGGCCAACAGGTCCGCTCCATGCACCCAATGCAGCATCCAGCACATGTACAACCTTAAGGCGGCCAGCGCTTTGTGCTTCCAGTTCAACCAGCTTATCCTTAAATATGATGGTGTTTTCGTTACGGTTGCCATAAAACAGGGTTACCTTGCTTTTAGGTTCTTTTACCAGTACCGATTTTAGTATGGCCATTACAGGCGTAATACCCGAACCACCGCCAAAAAGCAGGTAGTGTTTTTCGTTGTTTTCTGATATTACCGAATGGAAATTACCCATCGGCTCCATTACCTCTACTTCTACACCGGCACGGAAATTATCGTTAATAAAGTTAGAACCCTTACCGCCCTCTACACGCTTAACAGCAATGGTAAGCGGTTCGTTGGTAAACGGCGAACTGCAGAAAGAATAGCTGCGGTTAACCATTTCGCCATTAATATTCAGCTTTAGGGTAGTGTATTGCCCGGGCAGGTAATTAAAATTTGCTTTCAGCGATTCGGGCACATCGAATGATACAGATACCGCCTCGGCAATTTCATTTTTAACTGCGCTAATTTTAAGTTTATGGAACTTAGACATAGTTGTGTTTTAAGCGCGGCAAATATAAAAACGCCACTGTGATTGCAACACTATGCCCTGTTTATAATGAGTAGGAGCTGTTAAACCCGTACATTTTCGGGAAAATAGGTGCAAATAATATCTTTTATCGATTCCTCAGTAAGGTATTTGCGCCTGAAGCCACCAATTATATTCATTTTAAGTGCCTTAGCCTCATCATCGGGGTTTACAGATGATGTAAGCATTACCAGCACTATTTTAGCCTTTACCACATTATCCAGCTTTTCGTACTCTTCTAAAAACTCCCAGCCGTTCATACCCGGCATATTAATATCCAGCAGTATCAAATCGGGGCATGGGTATTTACCATGCACTGCCGTTTTTAAAAAGT
>JBJOOW010000192.1:0-3809 GCA_046051095.1 Bacteroidota bacterium
GAGCATAACGTAAAGGGTATTTGCAACACCGTAGGCCCTACCGATTTTACCGACCCTGCCTATACCAACAACCCGCTGTATGCCGGTTTGCTGAATGCTTTTACAGGCTCGGCGTACACACAAAACCCGGCGTTGCACAGCGAGGTTAGCCCTGCCAAACGGGTTACAGCTACAGCACCTAAAACCCTTTCGTTTTACGGCGATATGGACCCGCTGATACCTACCTCGCAAATGGGCCGACTGCACCAGGCGCTGGATAGTGCCGGTGTATACAACGAAGCTACCATGTACCCCGGTGAAGCCCACGGCACCTGGAACAGCACCAACATGCAGGACTACATCAACAAAATGATAAGCTTTGTGAATAGGTTTTTTTAACCCCCAATACTGAGTGCATGAGAAAATTAATTGCAGCTATAAATATGTCGATTGACGGATATTGCGACCACACGGCAGGCATACCCGATGAAGCGATACATAACCACTATACTGAACTGCTGCGTACCGCCGATACTATTTTGTATGGCCGCACTACCTATCAACTAATGGAAGACTATTGGCCCACGCTTGTTGCTAACCCCAGTGGTGAAAAGAGTATGGATGACTTTGCTGTGGCAATAGATAACATAGAAAAGGTGGTGTTTTCGCACACACTGAACGATGTAACGTGGCGAAATACAAGGCTTGCCACACAAACCCTGAAAGATGAAGTGCTGCAACTAAAGCAACAACCGGGCCGCGATTTTTTTGTAGGCAGCCCCGGCCTTATATCGCAGTGCACTAACCTTAACCTGATAGACGAATACCAACTGTGCGTACACCCGGTAGTGGCAGGTAGCGGTATGCGTTTGTTTAAAAATGTAGATGAGATGTTTCGGCTTAAGCTACTGAATACAAAAGTATTTAGCAGTGGCGCGGTGATACATTACTATGGTAGAGGTTGATTGATACTGTCCAATATAAGTATACAAAACCCAGTATCTACATGGAGTAATTTTATTTAGATAACAAATTTATGCTTTAGAGTTATAGACTAGAATAAAAGGTCGTTAAGTAATTCTGCTTCTTGCTATCAAACTGATTAATGTTATCGTGTATATAGAGGATAAACTTGCAGTATGTTCTGTATATATCATTATACTTTATATCGGCTCTTGTTGGCAATCCATTATGAATTATCTCGTTTCTCTCACTGATAACCTCTTCAATATTTTTAATGTTTTCATTTTTTGTGACTTTGCCTTTTAAGCATTTCCAAAGTCGTTCTAACATTTTTTCTTTCTTATTACCCTCCTGCCTATCTAAAAGTAAACTTTCAAAAGCGATATTTATATTGATGATCTTATCCTCTTTATTAATTGACTTAATGCTTTTTCGAAAATAATCTAGTGAATTAGAGATGCGATAATATATTGAATATTTGGGGTCGTTTGTCAAGCGATAATTTAGGAAGCCTCTGTACAAGTTATCAATTGAATCCACGGCATTTCTTTCCCAATGGGCTATCGAATGTCTTTTTAAAAGTAGGTCGATATTCATGTGCATCTTTTCATAAATCATAAAATCCGAAAAGTGAACTGGAATACAATTAAGGGTTGAACTTGATTTTGCAGTAGTAATTGTCAAGAAGTGTTTTATATCTAAGGTTTCCCAGTTATTTGTATTTCTTGTTGAGAATGCAGCACCCGTTTTGTCGTCAATGTTTGCCAACGCAGATAAAAAGTATAATTTATTGGTTATGAAATTAATTTTTTGCATAATAAATCTCAAGTTATCATACCTCTCCTGTTGACTAAATTTAAAATGTAAAACCATCACAGGGTTGTTTTCAAACCATTTCAAACCTCTGGAAACATGATAATGTTTAAAGAGGTCAATATCTAACTTTTTTCTGTTCGGCAATTTTATGTCATCCAAATAGCTTAAAATATTCCGTTTAGATTTTTCAAAAGAGTTGGTTTGAGAAAAGACTTGAAAATTTTGGTACTTATAGCTGGTGTTTTCATTTCTTTTAAGAAAGGATAGACCTCCATATTTAAATCCAAAAGAGTGCAATGGAAAAATAACGACTGAATTTCTATTCAAGTAACTCTTTTTGACAAAGTCATCAATTCTATTAATCATTTCCTCGACTGGGAAATTCTGAACAACATAAAAAACTATATCGTCTAGCGCTGCTGATGAGATGAATATATCTTGATGCCAATATTTTCTGATTACTGTATTCTTAATATATTCAAAATATTGCATATCGCTATTGACAATTGACTCATTTTCAGAAAATATCCATTCCCATAGGCTGGCGTAATTTTTAAAATAGCCTTGCTTTCTGCCAAGCCGTTGTAATGCGTTATTCAATAGAATCAGAGATTTGTCAACTTTAGCCATTTTTTTGTGTTTTGGTACACAAATGTATCTAAGGAGAGAATATTCTAAAGACGAAATATTCGCCTCAATAAATGGTTTTTTTTATGATGGCTTATCCCAAGCAGTAAGGCAAATTCCGATACGGTTAGCGTTAAGCTCTTCTGGAAAAAGTAGCGGAGTCAAATAATAAAAAATGTCATTTTTTTTCATCAATACATATTAATTATTCATATTTAAAATATCAGGGGTTAACATTTTAGACGTAGGGGTATTAACATTGAAATTTGTAAAATATTGGCTGTCAGGTATTTGTGTGTTGGGGTGTTAACATCGTTTTAAAAACAGCAAAAAAATGGGCCCTGCTGTTGAGGCAAATGTGGGGTTATTTGCCAATACAAAACTTACTGAATATGTTGCCCAGTATCTCGTCGTTGGTTACCTCGCCGCTAATTTCGCCCAGGTGTTCTAAGGCGCGTTTAATATCCAGTGCTACCAGTTCGCTGGTTTGGCGGTTGTTTACACCGGTGGTTACTTCGTGTAATGCTTCGCTTGCTTTTAAAAGTGCCTCGTAGTGGCGGGTGTTGGTTACAACGGTGTTATCGGGGTGCAGGTTGGCAGTAGCCAGTTTGTATAGTTTATCTTTTAACTGGTCGGTATGCGTATTGGCTTTAGCCGATATAAAGTGTAGCTGGTCGTGCAGGTTAAGGTGTGCTGTAGCCGGGCTGTTTTTAAGTATCCAGTAAAACGGTGCGGTATCGTGCCAGTGTGCGCTGTCTATTTTGTTGCCAACTATAAGGCCGGTAAAGTTGGTTAGCTCCAGTTGTTTTACTTCTTGTAAAAGTTCTTCGGGCGTGGTGGTGTTTACATCAAACAGATATATGTAGATGCTGCTTTGCTTCAGCTTCTCCATGGTTTTTTCAACCCCCAGTTTTTCAATCACATCTTCGGTGCTGCGTATGCCGGCCGTATCTATAAAGCGGAACTGTACACCTTTAATGTTCAGCACTTCTTCAATAGTATCGCGCGTGGTGCCGGGTATATCCGATACTATAGCGCGCTCCTCGTTTAGCAGTGCATTAAGCAGGGTAGATTTACCCGCATTGGGTTTGCCGGCTATTACGGTGTTAACCCCATGCTTAATTACATTGCCCAGGCGGAACGACTCTATCAGCGGGCGCAGTTTATGTTGTATCAGGTTTATCAGTTCTATCAGCTTGCTGCGGTCAGCAAACTCTACATCTTCTTCGGCAAAGTCAAGCTCCAGTTCTATCAGCGATGCAAAGTTAACCAGCTCGGCACGCAGGGCTTTTATATCGTTACTAAATCCACCGCGCATTTGTTTAATGGCAAGGTCGAGCGATGCTGCCGAGTTAGACGCTATTAAATCGGCTACAGCTTCGGCCTGGCTAAGGTCTATACGGCCATGCATAAAGGCGCGCAGT
>JBJOOW010000193.1:0-5231 GCA_046051095.1 Bacteroidota bacterium
GTTACCGTTTCTGCAAGCGGTGGCACCGGTCCTTATACCGGCACCGGCACGTTTACCGAAACTGCAGGTACATATACTTACACGGTAACCGATGCCAACGGATGTACCGCTACAACAACCATTACTATTACAGAGCCTGTTGCGTTAAGCGCATCATCTACCGGCGATAATGTATTGTGCAATGGTGGTACTACTACTGTTACCGTTACAGCAACCGGTGGTACCGGCCCTTATACCGGCACCGGTACGTTTACCGAAACTGCGGGTACTTATACCTACACAGTAACCGATGCTAACGGATGTACAGCTACAACTTCCATAACTATTACCGAGCCTGCTGTATTAAGCGCATCATCTACCGGCGATAATGTATTGTGTAATGGTGGTACTACTACTGTTACCATTACAGCAACCGGTGGCACCGGTCCTTACACCGGCACAGGTACGTTTACCGAAACTGCCGGCACACATAGCTATACCGTAACCGATGCTAACGGCTGCACGGCTACAACTTCTATAACTATTACCGAACCGACAGCGTTAAGCGCTTCATCTACCGGCGATAATGTATTGTGCAATGGTGGTACTACTACTGTTACAGTAACAGCAACCGGTGGTACCGGTCCATATACCGGCACCGGCCCCTTTACAGAAACTGCCGGTACACACAGCTATACAGTAACTGATGCCAATGGATGTACAGCCACTACAACAATTACTATTACCGAACCGGCAGTGCTGGAAGCTAATCAAACCGTAAGCCCAATACTTTGTAATGGCGGTACAGCAACCGTAGCGATAACGGCTACCGGGGGCACAGCCCCATATACCGGCGAGGGCACATTTACCGAAACGCCTGGTACTTATACTTACACAGTTGCCGATGCAAACGGATGTACAGCTACAACAACAGTTACTATTACTGAGCCTGCTGTACTTTCTGCAACTTCTGCGGGTGATGATGTGTTGTGCAATGGTGGTACTGCTACTGTTACAGTAACTGCAACCGGTGGTACCGGCCCTTATACCGGCACAGGCACCTTTACCGAAACTGCAGGTACGTATACTTATACCGTTACCGATGCCAACGGATGTACTACAACAACAACTATTACAATAGCAGAGCCTGTAGTGTTAACAGCTTCATCAACTTCAACCAACATATTATGTAACGGCGGTACTGCTACAGTTACGGTTTCGGCCAGCGGTGGTACTGCGCCATATACCGGCGAAGGCACCTACACAGTATCGGCAGGTACATATACCTATACTATAACCGATGCTAACGGTTGCACAGCTACAACAACTATAACAGTTACAGAACCTGATTTGCTGGTAGCCAATGCCACCGCTACAACAATTGTTTGTAATGGTGGTACAGCTACTGTAACTGTAACAGCTACCGGTGGCACTGCACCATACTCGGGCGAAGGAAGCTTTACCGTAAGTGCAGGTACTTATAGCTATACTGTAACTGACGATAATGGCTGCACAGCTACTACAACAATAACAGTTGCAGAGCCTGCTGTACTTAACACCCAACTGCAAACAACTGTTTGCGCCGGCGAAAGTGTAACGGTTGGTACTACAACTTACAATACTACAGGTATATACACCAATACATTGCAATCGGTAAATGGTTGCGATAGCACCGTGGTGCTTAATTTAACTGTATTGCCTGTAATGCAGAGTGTGGTTAATGCCACTTCATGTTCGGGTACTTATTTGTATAACGGGCAGCCATATACACAAAGCGGAACCTATACGGTGTTGCTTACATCGGCCGAAGGATGTGATAGCACTGTAACGCTTAACCTGGTAATACAACTACCGGCAGCTACTACAGTAAATGCCTCGGTGTGTTTCGATTCTACCTACAACTTTAATGGTACTTTAGTTAATGCTACCGGAACTTATTACGATACCTTAACTACAGCCGCTGGCTGCGATAGTGTTGTAATACTTAATCTTACGGTATCGCCGCAACTTACCCGTCAGGAAACCGGCGTACTTTGCGGAAGTACGGGGTATGTGTTCTACGGTACCGTACTGCATACGCCTGGTACCTATACGCATGTAGCTAACTCTGTTAACGATTGCGATACTGTAGTTACGCTTACGCTTACTCAACAAAACCTGGATGCTAATGCTACTGTTACCGGTACAACCTGTGCTGCAGCGCAGGCAGGGGCCACTTACCAATGGTACGATTGTACTACACATCAGCCAATAGCAGGTGCTAACGCACAAACGTATACCGCTACTCAAACAGGTTCGTACCAATGTTTGGTTACTGTGGGCAACTGTTCGGTTTCTACCAACTGTGTGCATGTAACTATACTTGGCGTTGAAGAAGTTACCGGGTACAATTATCGTATTTATCCTAACCCTAACAGCGGTGTGTTTACACTGGAGCATGATTATACTACCACAGTTGATGTAGTAATGTATGATATATTGGGCCAATTGGTTAAAACGTTCCGTGCAGTGGGCAGCAGGCAGCAGCTGGATATTAATGACCTGATACCGGGTGTTTATGAGGTTGTAATTGCAGATAACGCTACCCGACTTAAAACTATACGACTGGTACGCCAGTAGTGTAGTGTACTGTAACAGTATAAAAACAAAGGGCCATGTTATCACGGCCCTTTGTTTTTTATGTTCAGACGAAGATCTCTTTAAGCCGCTTTTCGCGAAAAGTAAAAATACCTTTTACCATTTTGTGTACAAACAGTATACCTGCCAGCCAACCCAAAATTGATTTCCCAATGTCGTAGCTAACTATGTCGGTCATAAGTACCCCGCCCTCTACCTGTTTAAAGTGGTGCTCGTGGTGCCATATACGGTAAGGGCCAATGCGTTGTTCGTCTACAAAAAACTGTCCGCTTTTTATGTGGGTTATTTCGGTAACCCAGCGCATAGGGATATTTAGAAAGGGTTTAATGGTATAGGTTATAAGTAACCCCTCGTACATTTCAGCTGGTACCTCCGATAAAATTTCAAATTTCATATCGGGTGGTGTAATGGCGTTCAGGTTATTGGGCGTGGCAAAAAAGCGCCATGCTTCATCTAACGAAATGGGTAAAAGCTGTTCTGTTTTAATTACGTGCATACAGGTATAACAAACTGGTGGCGGTATTGTTTTTACGGCACTGTGTGCATTGGCAGTTAGCTGATGAGTTTATTTATTTTTACATTGGCTGGATCTGGCACGATTGGACACGCCAGCGGTTAAAGTGGTGCCGAAATAAACAGGAAAATGGAACTATTCTCTTTTTACAATAAAGGCAATGCCAAACCTGCATACAGGTGCTCTTGTTGCGGACAGGAGTATGACGAGTTGCCGCTTTGCTTTGGGGCACCATATCCTGACTATTATTTTTCGGTTCCGCCGGAAGAGCGGGAAAAGCGAATTGAACTTAAAGAAAGTTTATGCGTAGTGGATAAACAGCACTTTTTTCATCGTGGCAGATTGACAATTCCAATAACAGATTATCACGAGAATTTGGTTTTTAATGTATGGACAACTATCAGCGCCGATAACTTTAGCAAAAGAATAGGCTTATGGGAAAACCCAAACAGGGTAAAAACAGAACCCTATTGGGGCTGGTTACAAACTATGGTTCCTACCTATGGTAATACCATAAACATTAAAACTATAGCACAGGAACAGGAAGTTGGATTTATACCGGAAATTATATCAATTGAAGATGGGCATCGCTTATCAATTGATCAGCTGAACGGAATTACCTATAAGCAAGCAGCAGCAATGGTGGATGAAATTATAAGGCAACAACACATTGCAAGCTAATCGCAATATGTATGAGTGTCTGCTTTATAGAGGGATAGTGTTTGGACTGGTTATTTTGGCAGAGAGCTAAAAATAAAAAGCCCTTGCAATTTGTATAGCTTTTGTTGTGCCTCCCGATTGATATATTATCGTACTATTATGATGATGCCAGATGTCTTTATTGAACACTAACTTTATTTAGTAAAAGCAACTAAATAAAGGTGTAATAAGTACAGGCAACACAGTTTACTAAATGGCTAAACACCGAATATACTTACTGAAGGGAGTAGGAGATGCGGATTTCTTTATTCTAATGCCGAAAGTTCTCTTACAAAATTGCTTGCAGTTATTCAGCTAAACCTGTTATATCTATACCAACTATTGCAATTTTCTTTGTATTTATTATTTCATCCTTTCTAACTCATTATTAAGCCAGCGTAGCGAAAATTCGGTGGTCATTAAAAAGCAGAATCGTTGTTGGTAGTTATCTCGTTTTTAAGTTTTTCAATTTCGGCATAGCGCTGGGTACGTGGTAGCATTTGCACATTAAGGTAGCGTGCAAACAACCTGTTTATCCAGTTGTAAGTAGTGTAATAGGTGCCCTCATTGGCTTTTATCATCCTGCCTATGTTATTGCACTCGTTTACGGCCAGGTCGTGTTGTTTGCGCATAATAAAAGCAATAAGGTATACCATTCGCATCATCAGGTTTTGTTGCTCGGTTAATTTTACCTGTACCGGTAAGCAGTTTAAAGCTTCATCATCCTGATTTAAAAACAAATAACAGTAAGCCTTGCTTATGGCAGTGGGTACATACTGCCTGCTGTGCACTATCTGCTTTTCGTACCTGTTATAAAAATCGATTCCTTGCTGATAAGCTGCCAGGTTTATCTGGTTGGCAACATAGTTTTGCAGGGTAGATATTAATACGGGCTGTTGCAATTTTTCTGCACATGCTATCGATTCCAGCATAATATTGCTGGCTTTGCTGTATTCACCCATTAAAACATACTCTGTAGCAATAGAGTTTAACCAACCGGGTACAGGGTTCTGCTTTGCCGACTCACTATTCAAAGCCTCTGTATTGGCGTAAGCAATCATTTGCTGTAGTACTTCTATGCGTTTTTGCCCCCGGGTTTGGTACGAATATTTTTTTTGTATCAGATAGTTTTCGTAAGCATCCTCTTCGCCGGTTGGGTTTAAATGTACATGCTGCTGTGGTAAAGTACGTACATCGTTATCCTTTATTTCGTCTACACCCTTTATAGCATTTATTGTAAACTGCAAATAAGCCTCACGCGATTCCAATTCGCGTAAGCGGTATTTTAAATGTCTTATCTGCTCATCTTTCCATTCGCTGGCGGTAGCAAGTTGTTGGTTAAGATTATCTATCGTTTTAGGCTGAGTGTAAATCATCCACAAGCCTTTCAAATCAAGCATCA
>JBJOOW010000194.1:0-3163 GCA_046051095.1 Bacteroidota bacterium
GCACCACCAAATACACCAATTTCATTGTTAGCAGAGTAGCCACTCCAAAGAGTATCGCCACCGGTAATGTTCTTAATATCGGTAATAGTACCTGCAACTACATCAATACCTCTTCCGAATAAATCCGGGCTATCGTTAGAGCGATCCAATGGATCGGCGTGTACTGTTATATCTGTTTCTAACCAGAAGAAGAAAAGTTTTGTTGCATCTTCCGAGCGGCAGATCATTGGACGATTGTCCATTGTCTGGCCGGGGTTTTCGTTAGTAAAAGTACCTCTTAGTGTATTGATATCGGCAATACGGATACCTTTCCAGTTGCAACCAGCAACTGCATTGGCATCGTAAGTAATATCCCATACAGTGTAACCAGCAGTTTGAATAGAGTATTCCGAACCACTACCTACTGTTATCAGTAAGTGTGGGTTACCGTTTACATCAACTGAAAGGTCGCTTTCAAAAGATGTAGTAGGTTGTAATGAAGCTGGGTCGCCTGTAACAATTTCAGGGTTAAGAGCTTCTTTAACGCCTTGTACGTCGGTTAGGTTTACTACTATCGGACCTGTCCAGTTTGCGCCGTAATCGGTAGTTTTCCAGAAAATTGGTTTGTAAGTGCTGTCGTTGTCGGCAGCATCAATATCGCCAAGAACCGAGAACCAACCATATTGACCGGTAGGGTCAAATGAAATTTGCTGAGAGGTAGCAACAGATACAGTAGCACCGTTGTTATCCTGACCGGCAAATGTCTGGTTAATTAGTTGGTATGTCCAGTCAACATCTTTAGTAGTCGTATTCCAAACACCTTTTTGTATAATAATACCATTGGTAATAGCATCAGAACCTGCGGTGAATGTGCCGTTGTAAGAAAGGTTAGCATTCCAGAACACGCCCGGAGCACCTTTGCACAAACCAGTTGCAATTGCTACTTCTTTGTTATTGATAGGGTCGATGTGTACGTTGTACGAAGCAATCTGACCGCTCAGTTTACCACGGCCACGCATTTGGCCACTCCAGGTATTGTTATCGTGCCAGGTACCTGAGTAAACAAGGTTTGCACTGTCGACAGTAGTTGTGCCGGTTGGCGCATATATTACTGCCTGAGGGAAACGACCATTAATATTGTTGTTGTCGATAGTAACATCATTGGTTATTGGACCAATATCCGAAGTCCACGAAGCACCACGGTTTTTAGAAACATCGTAACGGTACATAGCTACGTTACCTGTTGCCGGAATCAATGTATTGTCGTTACGGTGTATAAATACTACAGCGTTTAAAGAATCATTCACATCTACCTGGTTACAGCCACCTTCTATTATTGACAGAAGGTTACCTGCGCTACCTATACGCTGTGAGTTAAGTACAGCACCTTGTGAGCGGGTTGAGCGGTGTTGGTGATTAGTTGTAGAATTAGCAGGCGCAGTATGGTTACCCTGCATTACTACTGGTCTTTCAACTAACCTCATAGCTTTGTTATCCTTATGCGCATATTGTTGTTGCGCATTCGAAAACAAGCCGGCAGTCACCAAAGACATAAACAGTAAATAATTTCTCATTTTGCTTGTTGGTTTTGTTTAAAATTTTTTAAAGAATCGGATGCCAAAAGTAACCGATTTTTTGAATTGCCATTAAGGGTATGTTAATTTTAATTGTCACAGCTGTGTAAAAATCCTGTTTTCACAATTTGCTCAATAGTAGTCTGTAATTCAGCCAGTGGTGCAGGGGTGTCCCAACGTTTATCTCGCACAGTTTTTATAGTACCATTGTTGTTAAAAACTACTACACATGAAGGTAAATCTACCGGGGCTTTACCTTCCTCGGGGTATTTATCAGCCATATCCATAAACCCGTTTGCAATAAACTTGTTTTTAAGGGTTTGTAGTTCTTCTTTTGTTAATACTTTGTAGAAACAACCCGTTGTATCGGTGTTTTTTTCTGCATTATAAATTACCAGGCCACTTTCGTGTATTTTAATGCTGTAAACAGGGCAACGGCCAAAACAAGGTGTGCGCTCCAGGCTAATAATAATGGGGCCATTTTTTTCTGGGTGTTGGGTGTTGGGTTTAATGGTTTTGCATGATGAAAAAAGGGCTATCAGCAATAAGAATATGGTTACATGTTTCATACTGTAAATTAAGTGTTTTTAAGCAAATTGGTTTTGCAATAACTATACCCCATTGTTAACTTTACCGGAAATAATTAATTATGGAACAGCTACCCCGTAAAAGTTTTATCGGCCGACTTTCATTAGCTATAAGTGCTTTGGCCGCATCACCGCTTTTAAGTGCAGCCCGTACTGTAAAAGAAAACCTAAACACCTCCAACAACATGAATACCAACCCTGTTAAGAGTATAAAAGCTATGGGCTTTCAGTGGGAAACCGCCGACCCGTTTTTGTTCTGCGTTCACCACGAGGATTTTTTTCCTGCCGGGAACGAACAGATGGGCCCACCTGCCGCCACGCTAAATGGCCGCCACATGGGCGATGACTTTATTGTAAAAGATGGGTTCCGTATGTACCACGGCAAAACTGTGCCAGGCTTCCCCGGCCATCCGCACCGCGGTTTCGAAACGGTAACTGTAGTACGCAAAGGCCTGGTTGACCATGCTGATAGCATGGGGGCCAGTGGCCGCTATGGCAATGGCGATGTACAATGGATGACTGCCGGTAAAGGAGTGCAGCACTCCGAGATGTTTCCGCTGATAAATAAAGATAAGGATAACCCCATGGAGTTGTTTCAGATATGGCTTAACCTGCCTGCCCGAAATAAAATGGTAGACCCGCATTTTAAAATGCTGTGGAGCGATACCATCCCTAACTACATTCACAAAGATAAAGGCGGTAAGAAAACAACCATAGAGATAATAGCCGGCGAACTGGGAGGGGAGAAGGCTGTAGCACCACCACCTAACTCGTGGGCGGCCGACCCTAACAACCATGTAGCCATATGGAACATACAAATGCAACCGGGAGCAACATGGGTGTTGCCTAAAGCAGTTGTCGGTATTAACCGTAACATATATTATTACGAGGGCGATACGCTTACTCTATCAGGCACTACTATACCAAAGTACAGTGCTGTTGAGCTACAGCCCGATGTAGATATAACGCTTAGCAGTGGCGCTACAGAGGCACGCATTTTACTGTTGCAAGGCCGCCCCATTG
>JBJOOW010000195.1:0-2675 GCA_046051095.1 Bacteroidota bacterium
TTGCAACTACTATTAGTTACGCAGCGAATTAATATCTATTACAAAGCGGTATTTTACATCGCTTTTAAGCAAACGCTCGTACGCCTCGTTTATTTGCTGGGCGGGTATCACCTCTACATCGCTAACAATGTTGTGTTCGGCGCAGTAGTCCAGCATTTCCTGGGTTTCTTTAATGCCGCCAATCAGCGAGCCCATAATGCTTTTACGTTTCATAATCAGCTGGCCTGCGGGTAACTTAGATGGATTAGTTGGTATGCCTACCACTATCATAGTGCCATTGGTACGCAGTAACTGTAAGTAGTTGCTATACTCATGGTCGGCAGAGATAGTATTTAGTATAAAATCGAACTGGTTTTTGGCAGCATCCATAGCGGCAGGGTCGCTGGTTAATACAAAGTGGTGCGCGCCCAGTTTTTCTGCATCAGCCTTTTTAGATGGCGAAGTACTTAGCATAGTAACTTCGGCACCAAACGCTACGGCAAACTTAACAGCCATGTGGCCCAAACCACCAAGCCCTAATACTGCTACCTTATGGCCTTTACCCACTTTAAGGTGGCGCAGCGGCGAGTAGGTTGTAATACCGGCACAAAGCAGCGGTGCTACACCTTCTAATGGCAGTTTATCCGATACCTTTAGGGTGTATTTTTCATCTACTACTATTTGTGTGCTATAACCACCGTACGTAGGGGCACCGGTTGCGCGTTCGCGGCTGTTGTAGGTACCGGTCATACCGGTTTCGCAGTATTGCTCTTCGCCATGTTTGCAGTTATCGCACTCGCGGCACGAATCTACAAAGCAGCCTATACCTGCCAGGTCGCCGGCCTTAAATTTGGTAACCTTATCGCCTACTTTAGTAACACGGCCTACAATTTCGTGGCCGGGTACCATAGGAAAAATACCCTTGCCCCACTCATCGCGCACCTGGTGCAAATCTGAGTGGCATACACCACAGTAAAGTATTTCTATCTGTACATCGTGCGCGCCGGGTTCGCGGCGCTCAAATTTAAAAGGAGCTAATGGTTTATTGGGCTCATGTGCCGCATATGCATTGGTTGGTAACATAATCTCAGGTTTAATTTTTGGTGATGCAAATAAACAAATAGGTTGTAACAAAAGTTTGAGCAAGCGTAAAGCAAATGTTATTACTTGCTAACATCCAGTACCAGCCGCAGGCCAAAATTCTCTTTACGGTAATGGTCGTACACGTTGCAGTTACGGGCTTTGTTGTAGCAACGGTTTTCGGCACTGCGCCACGAACCACCACGGGTTACGCGCAGCATAGCCGGTTGGGTGTTGCAGGGGTTATTGACAGGGCTGTGTTTGTAATAACCGGGGTCCCAGTAATCGGCGCATAACTCCCACACATTGCCGGGCATATCATAAATGCCCAACTCGTTTGGCAGCTTCTGCCCTACGGGGTGTGTGCGCTTATCGGCGTTCTGTACTACCCAGCCCACCTGCTGCAGGTTGTTTCCACCGGGGTATAAATAGCCTTTACTAAGCTTGCCACCCAACGCTGCATACTCCCATTCGGCCTCGGTTGGCAGGCGGTACTTTTTACCGCTTAACTCATTCAACCGTACTATAAACGAATCGGCATCGGCCAGTGTAATCTCCTCTACCGGGCAATCGGGGCAGTTTTTATAGTACGATGGATTAGTACCCATTACCGCCTGCCACTGCGCCTGTGTAACTTCGTATTTACCTATGCTAAAGCTGTTAACCGTTACAGAGTGTACAGGTCGCTCGCTGCGCACACCATCGTTAGTGCCCATCTGGTAAGTACCACCCTCTACCGGTACCATTTCTATAACAGGGGCAACAGGCATAAACGATAGACAAACAGCAGCTAAAGCAAAAGATAAAATATATTTCATACCGGTAACAGTGTGGTTTTAAACTTAGCTAATATATTCGATTACCATAATTAACCTGTACCGCGTAATGATAAAATACCTTTTGCTTTTTACCCTTTGTTTACCGGCACAATTTGCGTTTACACAAACATGGATTGACACGCTGGATAACTACGCCCGCGAAGCCTACATACCGGCCAGCACCTATAAATGGAGCTGGACCAACGCCGCCCTGCTTAATACCATGATGAAACAGTACGAGCAGGCCGATGGAGAGAAAAAGCAGGTATACTTTAACTACATTAAAAAAGCCATGGATAAAACCATGGGCGTTGCCAATGGCCATACGCCCAATGGGGTAGCCTCGGGTATGGGTTTGGCGTTTATGTACCGCATTACACGCGATGAAAAGTACCTGCGCAAAGCCGAGCTGGTATATAACCAGTACATGAAAATTAAACGCACCAAAGACGGAGCGGTATCGCACCTGATGTTGTTTAGAGAATTGTGGGACGATACCATGTTTATGATTGGCCAGTTTTTGCTGGAGATGTACCGTGCCACCGGCGATGAAAAATACCTGAATGAGTTTTTAACCCAGTACCGGCTACACAACGAAAAACTACAGGTGAAGGAATATGGCCTGTGGGTGCATGGCTGGGATAGTAAAAAATGGGGGCATTGTATGTTTTGCAGTCAGGTAGGCTGGGCCGACAGACAAACCGGTACCAGTGCCGAAATGTGGGGCCGTGGTAACGGTTGGATTGTAGTAACCCTTAGCGATGCCCTGCGCATAATACCTAAAACCGATAAACGATG
>JBJOOW010000196.1:0-3593 GCA_046051095.1 Bacteroidota bacterium
TGTTCTACTTTATCAGCTGCTCCGAAATAATTAAAGCCGACTTTGAAACAATTATAGGAGCTAAAAAAACTTCACAGCTAATTAGTATACTTACCGAACTATCGGAAGGCATACTGGAAAAAGAGCGGGCGCTTTGGCAAAGTAAATAAGCAACTGCTATCTTATATTATTTAACGGCAGCCAGTGTGCGGGTAATTTGTTTTTTGTGCCGGTTAAAGTGTATACCGAAAAAAGCCACCATGTGGTGCAGATTTAACTTACCTGCTATGGCGTGTTTCCATAACTGGCTGTTCAATTCATTATCACTCAGTTTATTCAGTATATCTGCCGTTTGGTTACGGGTTTCGGTCCAGCGCTTATCCAGTTCGGCCAGTGTTGTATAGCCCATTTTAGGGGTTACAATATCCGGGGCTTTAAACTTAATATCGAACGTAAATACTATTTGTACCAGCAACCAGCGCCACTTTTGTTTTAACCCTTCCGGCTTTGCCGATGCAGTATCCTGCGTTTTCTTTTTCAGGTAGGCCAGCGACATTTCCTCGGCTGTTAGCAAATGGCCTATTACCTCGGCCACACTCCAGGCATTAGCCGAAGGTTTCTTGTTTAGCACTTCGTCGCTGTACTGTTTTAAATCGGCAAACAAGGCCTTGCGTTCAGCTTCCAGTTTATTAAAGTTGCTTTGTAGTTGAGCATTCATGGGGTAGTGGTTTCAGGTAAAGTAAACCACTCTTTATCTAACCCGGTTCGATAACGTATTTACCTAGTAGCTGCTGTTCTGCTGATTGAGGTAATACACTACTACGCCAACTATTGCAAGTATAAACAATACAAAAAAGAAAATTTTAACCGCACTGTATGGGCGCTGGCCCTGTACCTCGCCGGTTCGGCCGTTTATCATAAAGTTGTATACTATATTATTGTAGCTGTAGGCGCTGATCCAAATGGGCAACAATATGTGCTTAAAAGTTATATCGCGGTAATCAGAACTGCTACTGCTTATACGCTGATGATCGCCACCAATATCGTGGTTGATGGTATTATTGATGACAGGCTGCATCAGGTATTTGGCATGTAACAGGCCTTTCTCTACATCGGTTTTATAAATTTCGGTACGAAAACCAGCCAGGTACTCATCGCGGTAAACTGCCAGTTGCGCAAGGTCCCAGGGCTCCAGTTTTTCGGCATACTCTGTCGGCAGCGAATCGCTGGCAATTACCAATACATCATTAAAGCTATTATATACGGTACCCGATACATTGCTCCATCTTGTTTTCTGCACTCTCCGCGATTCTGTTACCGTTCTACCATCGCGTGTAGAGGTATAATACTCCGTTTCCCAATAATTATCGCCGCGCTGCCCGCTATAACGGGTAGTGGTGTTGGCATCGTAGGTCCAGTAAGGTATATACATGCCGGCCAGCTTTGCTGCATTTTCTGCATAGCGTACCAAATCGTTAGGGGCAAACCACAGGCTTTTAATCCATTTTCTAAACTCCTCAAAAGCCTTATTACTTTCTATAGCAAACGGCAACAGATATTGCGGCTTTACAATCCGGTTGGTATGGCTTTTATCAACTACAAGGGCCGTATTACAAAACGGACAACAGTCAGATACTACGTTGGGGTTAAGCGATGTAGTAGCACCACAATTACTGCACTGCACGGTATAAACCTCCTGCAGGCTTACATCGCCGGCTGCATTATTGGCTACAAATTTTTCGTAATCTATTTCGAACTGGCGGCCCGGTAAAGGTTCGGCACTAATTTCGTTTTTAGTGCCGCAGTACTCGCATATTATACTGTTAGTGCCGGGCGCAAATTTCATTAGCGCACCGCAGTTTTTGCATGCCAGCTTATTACTTACGGGTGTAAGGTTAGTATCTTGTGCCACAACTAAATGGTATTAATTAAACAGCCGGTGGCGGCGGTGGAACATTCGTAAACAAAGCATTTACATCGGGCACCGAAGAGGCCAGTGCCCAATCTGCCATACCTGTTTTCCATATCATGCTGTTACGGTTTAGCTGGCCGTTTTGTGCCATTTGCGCTAATTGTGGCAAACCAAACGGACCGGTTTGCTGCCCATTAACAGCAATAAAGTATTGTGTAATAGGCGGAGGTGTTTGCGGGTTTTGCGGGTTCATTTGGTTGGCCATCAGGTTGGTCATCATGTTACCCATGCCCATACCCATGCCAAAGCCCATACCGGTACCCATAGCGCCGCCGGGGTTTTGTGCAGCCTCTTCAATACTTTTGGCAGCCTTAAACTGGGCCAGCTTTTGCATATCAATTTTATTAAGGCGCGAGTACTCGAATATCTCTTTCTTCACATCTTCCGGCATCGATATATTCTCTACAAAAAACTTGGTTACCTGTATGCCGTAGCTTTCAAAGTCGGTATTAATTTTAGTAAGGCATAGTTGCGATAACTCATCCAGATTAGATGCAAATTTTTCTACCGGTATGTTGCCCTCTCCTACCGCATCGGTAAAGCGGGTTATTACCATTGTTCGAAGCTGCTCTATAATTTCCTGAGAGGTATAAGTAGTTTGTGTGCCGGCTATTTCTTTAATAAACTTACCGGCATCGGTAACCCTGAAACTGAAGTTGCCAAAGGCGCGCAACTCAAGCAAACCAAAACGCTCATCGTTTAGTGTAATAGCATTGCGGGTCCCCCATTTCTGATCGATAAATTGTTTGGTACTTACATAAAAAACATCGGCCTTAAACGGACTATTAAACCCGTATTTCCAACCCATAATGGTGGTTAGTATCGGCATGTTCTGGGTTTCCAGTGTATACAAACCGGGGTTAAACACATCGGCAATGCGGCCTTCGTTTAAAAATACGGCCTGCTGGCTTTCGCGCACGGTAAGCTTAGCGCCCATTTTTATCTCGTTCTGAAAGCGCGGAAATTTCCATACCACCGTATCGTTGGTATTATCTACCCATTCAATTATGTCAATAAACTCGTTGGTGAATACGCCCATTGTATGCTGTTTTAATTTATTATACCGAACCTACTATATATCGCTTAATCGTGCAACTATTTTATATAGTGTTAATAATAAAAGCAGGTTAAATAAAAACGCCGCACTACAGGCTTGCAGTGCGGCGTTTTACAACTATTATCAGCTACTACTTACGCGAGTAGTTAGGACTTTCTTTGGTAATCATTACATCGTGCGGGTGGCTCTCCTGCATACCGGCATTGGTAATGCGTACAAACTGTGCCTGCTGTAGTGCCTTAATGTTTTTAGCACCACAGTAACCCATACCGGCGCGTAAGCCGCCTATGTACTGGTACATTACTTCCTGCACCGAGCCTTTAAACGGCACACGGCCTACTATACCCTCTGGCACCAGCTTTTTTATATCCTCTTCCACATCCTGAAAATAGCGGTCTTTACTTCCCTCCTGCATAGCTTCTACACTGCCCATACCGCGGTACGATTTAAACTTACGGCCTTCGTAAATAATGGTCTCACCGGGGCTTTCGTCGGTACCGGCAAAAATACCACCGGCCATTACGGTATCGGCACCGGCTGCAATAGCTTTTACAATATCGCCTGTATAGCGTATACCACCATCGG
>JBJOOW010000197.1:0-8587 GCA_046051095.1 Bacteroidota bacterium
GTGGTAGCACTGCAGCCTGCCAGAGTAACCACACCCCAGTACGTATCGCCATTTATCAGGCTGGTCATCTCATCGTCCATTAGGTACCGCACACCGCTTTTTGTATAGGGGCCGGTAATGGTTGTGTTGTGTTTACGTTTCCACTGGTAAGTGTACTGGTGGCCCTTAAATATCGAAAGGTTCATCTTCTCATCGGGGCAGTACATGGTATCGCCCTGTATGGTAGCATTTATAGTAGTAAAGAAAGCATTTACCGGGCCGGCTGCTTTGGCACAGTTGTATTTATCGGTAACGGTTACATAGTAATTACCACTACCGGTTACAGCCAGTGGGTTTGTGGTGGCTCCATTACTCCACAGGTATGTGTATGGAGAAGTACTAAGCAATGCCGACTGATCTACAGTTACAGTGGCATTAACCGTACTACCATAGCAGGCATTAATATCATGAGGAGTTACATCTACATCAGCCGGGGTCATTTTATCATCGTAAACCACCTGATTGGCACTAACCTGTGATTGGCAGCCATAAGCGTCAGTAACCGTAAGAACAGTGGTGAAATCACATTGAAAAGGATCACCTCCTGGAACTATACCACAATCGAACACTTTACCCGACGGTTGTAGTGATGAAGATGAACCATCGCCATACTGCCACAGGTAGCTAATAATATCGCCGGTAGATGATGATGCATCGAAAAGCACAGCACCGGTTTCGCAAATGCTATCTACACTTATAAAGGCAGCCTGTGCCGGTGCCGGCACCATTATGTTTTGTGTAAGCGTGCAGGTAGGCAGGGTGGCATTATCTATAACAAGCGTAAGTGTATGTGCACCTGCAGGTGTAATATTTAATGGCGGTGTGGGCACCTGGCTGGTAGATGCCGCTGTGGTACTACCATCTACAAACCACGCCCACGAAGTGATAGCGTTGGAAGATGGATAGTAAGTAGAAATATCTACCGGTTGTGTAAGTATCTGCCCTGTAGAGGAGCAGGTATACTGTACAGTAAAATCGGGCACGTAGCCTACTGTAACCCACATATCATCAAGTATATTGCAGGTGCCACCACCGCTGGCCGGTGCTGTACCGTAGGCTATAATATGGTAGCTGCCCGCCTTAAGGTAGGTGTGTGTAGCAGGCAGGGTGGTTGCGGTTGTGTTACCCAGCGGATCCTGAAATACTACACTTGTAAAGGTAGCGTTGGTGGGGGTAACGTTTACCGTAACTACGCCGCAATTAGATGAAGTAAGCGATAACTGAACCGAGCCCTGTGCATCGCACGATGTTTCGGGGCATATATCATCTACCACAATTATGTTGGTGTAAGCCTCGCAACCGGCAGAGTTAACCACCTTTACCCTGTAACTACCGGTAGCAGTAACGGTAAATGTACTGGTACTGCCGGGGCCGGCTACCGATGTTGTACCGTTAAAAAGTTCGTAGGTAAAGCTGGTGCCGCTCATATTTTGTAGTGTAACGGTCAGCACATCGCTCCAGCTTTGGGTTTCGCCGCAATGGTTTACGCTGCCATCGGGCGATAGTATAGCAGTCGGGCCGGGTAACACATCAACCGTTATGGCTGCCGTAGCCGGATTGGTACAACCGTTAGGCCTTTCTATTGTTACAGTTGCAGCATAGGTGCCGGCAGCCGTATATGCGTGGGTAGGGGTGGCGCTGCTATTGGTAGCTGTGGTGCCATCGCCAAAATCCCAATGGTAAACTGCCGATGGGGTGCTAAGGCTGGTTGGGGTGGCTGTAAATGTTACCGTTTTACCTGTACAAAACGGACTGGTAGCGGCTGTAAGATTGGCCACCGGTGTAGGGCTAAGGGTTACGTTATAGCTGCGGCTAATAACCGTACCACACTTTGTAATATTAAGGTTTACCTGGGCTGTGGCTGTAACACTTCCGGCGTACTGGTTCCATTGCAACTGCGCGGTATTGGTATGCTGCCCGCTAACAATACTACCGGCTTCAGCCGGGTCTACACTCCATTCGTATTCTTCGGCACCGGCAACAGCTATCTGGTAAGCCAGTTGCTCATCGCCACAGGTAGTAGCAGGGCCTGTTATTGCAGGTAACGAAAGCGATACCTGATTAATGGTGGTAGTAACCCACGATGAAGAACAGCCCGGGCGTTCTATCATAGTGTAGCGTGCTTTTAAATCGGCAGGTAATGTGTTGTTCCAGCTTGTATTAAAATCCTGCCCGGCACCGGTAGCAGGGTTACCTTCTGTAGCGCTCCACTCTATATACAAACCTGCAGGCGCTGCCGCTGTAAAATAACTTACAAGTGTATTGGGGCAAACCTCGGTGGGGCCAATAACCGGCGGTGTAGGTGCAGCAGGTAGTGGCGCCACTGTAATACCGGTTGCAACCGGGTTACCACACCAATAAGGGTTTACGCTTGTAGCGTAAAGCGTATAGTACCCTACCGCCAGGCCCGAGAGAGTAATACTACTTGCATTGGCATTAACCAGCGTAGTGGTGCCGGTGCTGTACGAGTACAGTTGCCATTTACAATTAAGGCTGGTACCGGTAAGGCTGGTTGCATTATATGTTTTAGAATCGCCGTCGCATATCAGCGTATCGCCATTAACTTTAAAAGGATCGGCAATGTGAATGCGCATTCTGCTATAGCCGCTGCAACCCAGAAACGGGTTACTATACACTACTTTAAGGCTATACTTATCGTATACTGTACTAGCCCCCGAAGGTAAATTCCATGTGTAAGAAATTTCGTTGGTATTGCCATAAGAAAGTGCCACACAGGTTTGTAAGTTATCGGGGCCAGAACATAAATACCACGAGTAAACAGTTGTGGGAACAAACGGTACTGAGTATATTTCGGTAGCCTGATTACAAACAACCGAATCGCCGTTTATGTATGCGCTATCGGGCAATATGGGAACATAAACCACCGTTGGGTAAGCACAAGCGCCTGAACAGGAAGAAAGCAGTGAAATAACCCCGTAGCCCGCGTTTCCATCGCCCCATTTAACTGTAATTGTGTTTGCCGTTAAGCTACCCGATAATACTGTACCCCCGCTTACCGACCATAACAGGTTTGTACAAGGGTCGGATGTTGTAAAGGTGGAAACAGAATCGTGGCATACCGAGTTTACGCAATAAATATCGGGACCGGCAGATGCATCTACTATTACTGTACGGTATAGGGTGTCGGTACACGAGCAATTCGATTCGGTAACAAACATTAAGGTATATGTACCGGCTTGCGTGTAGGTATGGTTCACAAATGTTGAATTTGAAACAATACTACCATCGCCCAGTATCCAACGGCGGGTTACTATACCCGAGCCATATGTGCTTTGCGAACAGTTAGAGTTTAATGATAAGGAAGAGTTTAAGCATACATGTATCACTCCGTTAACATCTGCAGCAGGAGCACTGGTAATACAGGCGGTTGGCTTATTAATAACCTGTATGCATATTTCATTAACACCGGTGCACCCGTTAGCGTCTGTTTCGGTTAATATTAGGTCGGTATAGCCAATAGAATTCCACCTGACTTTAACACTATCGGCGTTAGAATTTAGCGGTACAATAGTTGCACTACCAGTACTTTGCCAGCTAAAGTTACTACCAGCGCTGCCCTGCGCATAAAAATAATACCAACCAGAATCGCAAACGTTATAGCAGGTCTTATCTTCGGTTCGTGGTTTGGTTCCGGAAACCTCGGAAGAAGATGACTCTACCCTACCCCGTTGTATAGTAAGAACAGACGTGCACAGATTACTGTTTTGCGGTACAATTGATGGAAAAAGTGCAGGGTTAACAGTAACTGAATAATTTACAGTAGATACTGTACCCAAATAGTTGACCTGCGCTGATATTGAATAAGTGCCTGCCAAGCTCCAAAGTACCTGCAGCGTATTGCCTGTTGAACTATACACATTACCACTACCAGTAATTGACCATGTAACCACGTTACCGGCCGATATACCATAATACTGACTATTATTTACGCATGTGGTATTGCTGCCTGTTATCTGGGGTGTTGTTTGAGCAGTTGCAACAACTGCGCACACAACACACAACAGGACAAAAAATAACCTTGTGAGTGACAGTGTTTTCAAGGTAATTGTTTTAGTATGTACAATCAGATAAATAATATTTTATATTATTTATCTGATTATTGATACAACTCTAGGAATTAAAAAATCAATATCAAAGATTTTTTTTAATTAAATTTTGATATTATATATTTAACGATATAAATGCCTCTTTATATAAGGATCATATTATACATATTAAAATATCTTTAATAAAAAGGACTCAAACATTTATTTTGAGATAATATGAAGTGGGTTTTAAATACGACTCATTAATAAAATAAATCACAAAACCACACAGCACTTAATCGCTTTAACTTCTATCATTCATTACATGTGATGATAGAGCCCCAAAGTCACATTCATTATAGCGCGATTTCACAAAACAATAAACCATCTAAAATTGCATAAAGCACAGAAAAAAAATAACACCAGGCTGGCTACAGCTCTGTGCAAACAGGTCTTTGATATAATTACGTTCATTGAAAATGCTTATGCGCAGAGGAATGGATTAGCTGTGTTGATCTATTATAAGGGGTGTATCAAACAAAAAAAATCAATAGCCCTACCGGACAGGTATTACTACATTTCGAGAAGATAAAATCAGAGCATTTCATTCTTCTCTACGTTCCGAAATCTCTTTTTAGGATTGATAATTTTGTTTGCAGAGAGGAAGGTGTCAGCATCCCCGATTGTTGGCCAGCTATTAGTTGCTTTGGCGAAGAAAGCCATGTGCATTTGGCAGAATCAATAGTTGAGGTTGCGAGTATAAATTTACTTACTCTAGCGGGGGTAGATATTAATATGCCTGATGGCTGTCTTTTGTTACGCACGGGCTTGTTGCCTTTTTTCGGAATTTTATTCGAAAATTACTCGCATATAACGACCAAGTCAGTCCATTTCTTTTCTTTGCAGTAATATGGATAGTACAAATTCACACGGACTTAGCCACTTATTGTAAGGATGATCAACAATCATTACAGGCAATAATTGACGAAATAAATGAAGCTTGTAAAAAAGCTATAGATTGGGAGCCTTTTATCTATAAAGAAAAATGTCTTCTAAGTAAAATCTAAAGCATCCCAAAGTCGTCTTGACAGGGGAATTAAACTCCCAAAATGCTGATTATCAATTTTTTTGTGCTCAACCGAACACATATGAACCTATTTGAAATCAGGTTTTTACATACACATTACATGCGCAGAGATTTACTGCTTAACTATTCGTTGTACTGCCTTTCCATCTGATGTTTCGACCTCAACAAAATAAACTCCGTTGGGAAGGTAGCTTAAATCGAGCATTTTGGTATAGCCGGTGGCAAGATTGGTCTCTTGTTGCTGATACACTATTTGGCCTATGTGGTTGGTAATGGTAAAGGTGGCAGTGCTAACATGCATATCAACAAAGGATATAGAAACATCGCTGGTGAAAGGGTTAGGGTAAACATGTATTTGTCCGTCATCCGCGACTGATAACTCATCGTCCGGTAGCCCCACCATGCAATTTCCAATCTCACACCCGTTGCTATCTAATTTTAAAAACCAACCTACTTGTGGTGGCATCTGACCAGGAATCTGGCATTGGCCTACGGCGATTAAGCTACCATCCGATAAAACGTCTATGTCTGTAAGGAAATTTTTAACCAATGATTGATTTATGGCGGTATAAGCACTTTCCCAAACCACAGTACCACCTACATCGAGTTTCACTATCCAACCGCTAAGTATGGTTGTATCAGTATTATAAATTTGCTTTTGCCCACATACTATTATGGAACCTCCAGGTAACAATTCAACATCAGTTATTCCTGTATAAATGCTTCTATAGCCGTTGTTATATACCCATTGAATATTAAAGCTTGTATCCATTTTTGTAACCGTACCTGTATAGCCAATAGTTGTACCTATTTGAATGTATTTTTTTTGCCCACAATAAATAACCCCTCCATCTTGTGTTTGTAGTAACCCTCTTGCAACATAGGTGCTATCATTAGAATCAAACCATTGCCTTTGTACCATCCCTCCCGTATCTACTTCTAATAACCACGTATTGGCAATTTCGTTAGTTTGGTTAATGTTTGTTCTATAGGCTCCCAGCATCAAGTTGCCATTAGATAAACTGATGATACTTTCGGCATAATCAATTTTATCCTGGTTATAGAGTTTTTCCCATAACCGGTTGCCATTAGTATCTATCTTTAGCAATACAACACTAGCATTATTAGTAGATTGCACTGTCCGCACACCTGTAACATAATAATAATCATTATGCTGTAGCATACTACGACCCTGAAAAGCTGAAGTGTTGGGTGTTGTATATTCGTATACCTGAATATCACTAAAAGATTCATCAGTTTTCACAAGCAACAATCTGCTCACAGAATCAATTGAATATCCTGTAAAAACAAGTTTGCCGTGACTATCCTTAATTAAAGTGTTGAAATAAGCACTATATACTTTACCTGCCGAATCGGTAATTGTTTTATACTGGCTTACATTACCGAACTCATCCAGTTTTCCAATAAATGCTCTGTCAAAGTTTGTAAAGTTGCCCTTGTCTGTAGTTACGCCCGTTATATAATAATTGTTATCCTCTTCTAATATGCTGCTAAAAAGAAGTACCGGCCGGTCCACTATATATGTTCTGTTCCATTGTTGTGCTTGTACAGAAAAAGCAACGGATAATAACAGCATGGCTGTTATTATCCGTTGTATAAACATCTTCAGTTTCATTTAAGTATTATAAACTTTTCCTTCAGTAAAACTTTGCTGCCAGTTTCAATTCTTGCCAAATATACGCCGTTTGGATAAGATTCAGTACTTAATAATAATTTACTGGCACCCACAGAGAGCATCCTTTCTTCTATTACTTCACCAAAAATATTTACTATCAGTAACCGAGAATCTAATTCAAGATTTGCATATCGTACTGTTACTTGGTGTTGCGCAGGATTAGGGTGGTCAACTTCATCGGCTTTTGCACTTCTACCTCTTAGCACCATTCGCATGTATAAAGTGTAAGTGGTTGAATCAAGTGAGCGTTTTTTGGGGTAAAAACGCACTTTTAAGGGTTGTAATTCCATGCTGCATTGTTTTAGTGAACAAATGTCGCAGGCTGAAACCCAGGCTGGTAGCGCATTTCAGCGCATTATTCAGGATAAGAGTGCATGTGTAATGATGGCCAGGGTTCATTTCCAAAGACGCTCTAAAAACGCTCGCTTAAGGTGCGTTTTTATGCATTTTCTTGCATTTTTTAGACTCCCCTAAAAAATCAGAAACCCGCTCAAACTCAATGCTGGAGCGGGTTTGCGCCATATTGATATTTTTTGCAATATGGCATCGCAGAGAGGAAGGGATTCGAACCCTCGATACGCTTTTAAACGTATACACACTTTCCAGGCGTGCTCCTTCAACCACTCGGACACCTCTCTAAAATGGACCGCGAATTTAATTTAAGATTTGAAATACCATGCGGGCATTGTG
Source organism: Bacteroidota bacterium (assembly GCA_046051095.1). Classification (GTDB taxonomy): domain Bacteria; phylum Bacteroidota; class Bacteroidia; order Chitinophagales; family LD1; genus Bog-950. The sequence goes on from JBJOOW010000197.1 coordinate 7,559, forward strand.
CGTAGTAACTTCTGCAACTTCTTCGGCTGTTTTGCCCAATGCCGCTGCAATACCTTCGCATACCAGTTTGGTGTAAGCCGGTTCGTTACGCTTACCACGGTGGGGTACCGGTGTAAGGTAGGGGGCATCGGTTTCAAGTACCAGGTTGCTTAGCCCTACCTGTTGTACTATCTCTTTTAGTCCGCCGTTCTTGTAGGTAACCACGCCACCTATGCCCAGGTAAAAACCAAGTTCTATTGCCTGTCGGGCTTCTGCCACCGTACCGCTAAAGCAATGGAATATACCGGTAGCCTTGCCATTAAATTTTGCTACGCTCGCTATACTATCGGGAGTAGAGTTGCGGCTATGTATTATAACCGGCAGGTTACGGTCTATGCCCCATTGTATCTGCCGCTCAAAGGCAACAATTTGTTGCTCTTTGTAAGTTACATCCCAGTAATAATCAAGCCCGGTTTCGCCTACGCCGTAAAACTTCATACCGCTATCTAAATGTTGTCGGGCAATTTCCAGTTCTTCCTCAAAGTTTTCGTTAATGCTGCAGGGGTGTACGCCCATCATTGGGTAAATTTCGCATGCGGCAGATGACTGGGCAACCAAATCAATTAAATCCTGATGCGTATCGCGATCAATGGCCGGAAGAAAAATTTTATTTACCCCTGCCTGTACACTGCGTTCTATTACAGTAGCCAGGTCGGCTTTAAATCCCTTTAAATATAAATGGCAGTGTGTATCTGTTATACTCATAATTTCTCAAACTTATAACCCAGCCCGGTAAAGTGCTCCAGTATCTGCGGCAGGGCATATTCTACTTTAGGTTGTGCTTTCAGGCTGTCGTGCATTACAATAATACTTCCGGCTTCGGCATTTTTCAAAACATTATCCAACACCTTTTCGGTGCTAAGAGTTAAATCAAAATCGTAACTCAACACATCCCACATTACTATGCGGTATTGCGATTTTAGTGTGGAGTATTGAGAGGGTTTTAGTTTGCCGTAGGGAGGACGAAAAAGAGTAGGCAGTCCACAGTCG
>JBJOOW010000198.1:0-4536 GCA_046051095.1 Bacteroidota bacterium
ACCTTTGTAGCGTTAGACAGTAACGGCAAGCCCAAAAAATCGATACCGGTTGTACCCGAAACCGAGGTAGAGAAAAAAATGTACGATAGCGCACTTGCCCGCCGCGAGCTGCGCCTGGTACTTGCCGGCCGCCTTAAAATGAACGACAGCAAAGAGCTTAAAAAGCTGTTTGAAGAAGAAAAGGCATAACCCTTATATGTAAGTTATATAACCACAACAGCCCCTTATTACAAGGGGCTGTTGTGGCATGCCTGTTGCAGCCAATACGTAAACACAATTTTACTTTTTATCGCTTTACACGTTACGGGTTGCAGCAATCGCAGCCGGCGGGGTCGGCGTAGTGTTTTTGTGCAGGGTACATTTCATCCTGCTCGTAACCACACTTAACACAACGGTGCACATAACTTAGTATAGCCTGCGTAGGCAACCCGCATTGGCCGCAGGGCAAACCTGTTTTAGCATTGTAAATACCAAAGCCCGGGGTGTTGCACACGGGGCAATGGCACTGCAGCTTTGCAGCCAAAGCGTTAGCGGCTTTTTCTATCTGCAACATGCGGGTAGGGTTATGCATAGCACGCATATCGGTTTCGGCAAACACACTGCCGTATTTGTTCTTCACACTATCAAACGCTGCCAGCAGCGCGCGCGTATTGCTTATACCTTTTACTATGCCGGTAGTAGCCCCCCCGGCACTGCGCAGTATTAACCGGTGCGTAGGGAACCCCGCACGGGTGGCAAAGTCCATCAACTCTTTCTCATCGTTAACGGCCATGCCGCCAAAGTTGGTAGCGGTGCTAAACTCGCGGCTGTATACTTCCAAATCGTTTTTCTTATCAATAAAAAACAGCCACTCATCGCCTACCGATATAAAGGGTATGTAGGGGTGCGGGCCAAAACTGGCCTCGCTGGCCACGCCCAAATCGCAGCCGGCAATTTGCATTGCCAGGCTGCATTTTCTGCGGGCAGTTGTAAGTGGATCGTAGGGGCGTTCTATTTCGCCGGTAAATGTGCCAAGCTGGTCGGTATCTAACCCCTGTACTACTACACAGGTTACACCCAGTTTTTGCTCCAGCACCGGTGCTATGGCTTTTTCTTTACCATGCATGGTACCTATTACCAGTTTGCGCGCTTTAAAATAGTTGCCCCCAATCATTGTATCTGTGTTTTATGTTACTCAATTATCACCTCTATAGTACCTTTTATAGCTACCTTGTGGTTGGCATTGCCGGCTTTTTTAGCAAGTTGTTTTACTTCATCTATCATACCGGCAAGCTGTTTTACCTTGTGGTCGTAACCGGTGGTATTTTCGCCAAACCGTATGTGCCGGCTAAACCCTAACAGGCTGTAGTACTGCGATTGGCTGCATAGCATATTAACCAGCATACTATGTGCTGTTTCGGCGTTGCAGTGCTCATCTATAATAGTTAGCTGAAGTTTATTTGACATGGTTATTATTATTATATGTTACTGACCCTGGCCAAGTGCGTAAGCTGGCTTACCATCAAAGTCGTACAGGTTTTCGGTTTTAATGGTATCTATGTTCAGCTCGTGTGCGCGTTGCAACAGTTGTGCTATAAGCGGCTTGGTAAGCTCGTTACCCTCTACCGGTTTAAAGCGGCAGCGCCAGTGGTCGGTGCAGAAAGTTTCTTCAAAACCTTCGGGCCATACTTTAATACCGCGGTTGGTTATCATGGTAAGTTGTACCGGGCCTACTTTTTCCAGTTGCTGTATTACAAGGGCCAGGTTATCGGGCAGTATGCCGGGGTTGTGTACAAACACATCTACCCCTACCAGCTTTTTAAGTGCCGGTGTGCGGCGCTTGTATGCCGGCAGGTTAAGTGCCTGGCCTTTGGCGTACGATACTGCTTTAAGCGTAGTTGGTTTTTGGCCCAGGTTAGCTATAACTGCAGCTGCAAACTCGCGTGTGCCTACCTTCTGTTTGCTTACCCCTTCTTTATAAATATCGTAGGTGTGTATGCCATCCTCTATAGTTTTAAGCCAGGCGTTCTGTACTTTTTCGGCCACCTCGTTCTGGCCTATGTGGTTCAGCATCATTACTGCACCCTGCAGCAAGCCCGAAGGGTTTGCCATATTTTGCCCTGCGCGGCGTGGTGCCGAACCGTGTATAGCCTCGAACATGGCGCACTTATCACCTATATTGGCCGAGCCTGCAAGGCCCACCGAGCCGGCTATCTGCGCTGCTACATCCGATAGTATATCGCCGTACAGGTTAGGCATAACTATTACATCGAAGGCCTCGGGTGTATCGGCCATTTTAGCCGAGCCTATATCTATAATCCAGTGTTCGTTTTCTATATCCGGATATTCGGCAGCTATCTCATCGAACACTTTATGAAATAAACCATCTGTTTGCTTCATAATATTATCCTTGGTAAAGCAGGTTACTTTTTTGCGGCCGTACTGACGGGCATACTCAAAGGCATAGCGCACAATTTTTTCGCAACCGGGGCGGCTTATCAGTTTTAAGCACTGTACCACCTCATCGGTTTGCTGGTGCTCTATACCGGCGTACAGGTCTTCTTCGTTTTCGCGGATAATTACAATATCCATTTCGGGGTGCTTTGTTTTTACAAAGGGGTTAAGGCTTATGCAGGGGCGCACGTTTGAGTACAGGCCCAGAAACTTACGGGTTGTAACGTTCAGGCTTTTGTAACCGCCGCCCTGCGGAGTGGTAATGGGGGCCTTTAAAAACACTTTGTTGCGGCGTATTACATCCCACGATTCGCGGGCTATACCGGCTGTGTTGCCTGCCAGGTACACTTTTTCGCCTACTTCTATTTCATCAATTTCTATTTGCGCGCCGGCAGCTTTAATAATATCCAGCGTGGCATCCATAATTTCGGGGCCTATGCCATCCCCTTTTGCTACAGTAATTCTTGTCATGATTGTTTGGTTTTGTGCGGCAAATATGAATTGGATTTTTATAACTATTTATTTATCTTAGTAATGTAAACAATAAGCAATAGTTATGAATTATACTTTACGCCAGTTGCAGATATTTTTAAAAATTGTGCAAACACAAAGCATTACCAAGTCGGCAGAGGAGTTACACCTTACGCAGCCGGCGGTATCTATACAGTTAAAAAAATTACAGGATCAGTTTGAGTTTCCGCTAACCGAAGTACTGGGGCGCAAGGTTTTTATAACCGCCTTTGGTTACGAAATAGCGCAGGCTGCCGAGAAGATACTGAACGAAGCCTATGCCATTAACTATAAAACACAGGCGTACAAAGGCCAGCTAACGGGGCGGATAAAAATATCGGTAGTATCTACCGGTAAGTATGTAATGCCTTACTTTATGACAGGCTTTGCAAAACTACACCCGGCAGTTGAACTGGCTATGGATGTTACCAATAAAACACGGGTGGTAGAAAGCCTGGAGAAAAACGAAGTAGACTTTGCACTGGTATCGGTATTGCCCGATAACATAAAGACCGAAGGAATTAAACTGATGCAGAATAAACTATACCTGGTAGCCAACTACGATAAAAAGTACAGCAGCAAACCCTACGGCAGCGATATATTTAAAGACCTGCCACTGATATACCGCGAAGAAGGTTCGGGTACGCGGTATGTAATGGAGAAGTTTATAGCACGCAAACACCTGGCTGTACATAAAACACTAGAGCTGGCCACCAACGAAGCAATAAAGCACGCAATTATATCGGGGCTGGGTTGCTCGGTAATGCCACTTATTGGTATAAAGAACGAACTTACCAACAAGCAGTTGCAGATTATACCCGTAAAAGGTTTGCCGGTAACCAGCACATGGCAGTTAATATGGCTGAAGGGTAAAAACTTTTCGCCGGCGGCAGGCTTTTACCTCGATTACCTACGGCAAAACAAAACCGATATAATAAACAACTGGTTTGGCTGGTACGAGAACTATTAATGCATTATTGCCTGTTACAATTTTTAGCAAGCACGTGTTAAATAGTATAAAATTTAATGTATATAAAGTAGTAGCAGGTACATAGCGGCAGAACAATTTGTAGTTTGGTGATGTTACAAAAGTAAACACACTGCATATGCTGCGCCTTACAGGTTTATTATTATTGGTTGTAACTGCGTTCTCATCGTGCGCAATATTTCACCATAGCACTGCGCTTACTTACCATAAGCACGCAACCGCTGCGCCGTACGATGCGGTGATAATACCCGGCCATCCGTACGATTCGGCTAATGCAAGCCCTATGTTTAAAGCACGGTTGCTGTGGGCGGTAGAGCTGCACCGCAAGGGTATAGCAAAGCACATTATATTTTCGGGCGGGGCTGTGCATACGCCATATGTAGAGGCCGTAGCTATGAAAAACTTTGCCATTAAACTGGGTGTGCCCGATAGCTGTATTACGGTAGAGCCGCACGCACGCCATACGCACGAAAACATTTCGTTAGGTACCAAACTGGCCGACCATAAAGGATTTTGCAGAGTGGCTATAGCCACCGACCCTATACAAACCTGGGCTATTAAAAACCTGTGGAATAAAGCACACCGGCATATTAGCCTGTTGCCCT
>JBJOOW010000199.1:0-8688 GCA_046051095.1 Bacteroidota bacterium
AAGTAGTAATTATTAACTGCGAAGGTTGTTGAATAGTTACACTGGCAGTGGCTGAGCATCCGTTTTCATCGGTAACAGTTACGGCACAAACGCCTGCACCAAGGTTGCTGGTATTATGCGTAGTAACACCATTACACCACTGGTAGGTAAAGTTACCTATACCACCCGCAGGTATTACATTGGCAGTAGCATCCTGCAGACCAAAACAACTTACCGAGGTTGAAGTGGTATTGGTTGTAATAGCACTAGGCTGAGAAATCGTAAACTGTTCTGATATTGTACAGTTGTTGGCGTCGGTAGCGGTTACGGTATAAGTGCCGGCAGCTAAACCCGATACAGAGTTGCCTGTAACATTACCTTGCCATGTAAAGTTATAATTGCCTGTACCACCGGTAGCTGTTACACTGGCGGCTCCGTTTGTTTCGCCAAAGCAATGTGCGTTATTGGCTGTAACCTGTAAGTCAAGCTGAGTTGGTTGGGTAATTGTAAACGAATCTACGTGCACGCAACTGTTGGCATCGGTTATTGTAACATAGTATTCGCCGGCTGTAAGATTACTAACAGAGTTACCGGTTGCCTGGTTGCTCCAGGCATAAGTAAATGGCTGATCGCCGGCAGTTACATTAACTGCTGCTGTACCATTTGTGTTGCCAAAGCAGGTAGGGTTGGTGCTTGTTTGGGTAGATTGTAGTGACGATGCACTTGTAATAACTGCCGAAGCAGTGCCTGAACATGAGTTGGCATCGGTAACAGTTACAGTATAGGTAGCTGGTGATACGTTGCTGATAGAAGAAGCTGTGGCCCCGTTGCTCCAGTTATATGTGTAGCCCGGTGTTCCACCCGCTATCGCTACGCTTGCCGAGCCATTGCTTGAACCACATGTAGCGTTGGTAACCGATGTTGTAGCATTTAAACCCGAGCTAACAATAGCAGTTACTGTTTTACGTTGCGATACGCACCCGGCACTCTGTATAATCCAATCGTATACATAATAATAGTAAGCAGCAGCATTGTTGGCATTGTTGCCTGTTATGCTTACAAAACCACCCGCATCGGTATACGGGTATACGGCGCCCGCGTTGTTGCGGTAAAGGTTAATAGTACTGCCGGCTGCAAAGCCAAGGCGGTATCCGGTGCCAGGTGTAAGGTTAAAGTTTAAGGTAACACGGCTTCCGCCAGCAGGTACATTTACGGTTAGCGACTGTAGTACTGTGCCGCCCGAGTTGCTTAGCTGGAAAGTACGGTTGCCGGCCGACTGTGCATATACATACACTGATTGCAATACACAGGCTGTGTTTACATTAAACACCATGGCCCAGTTGCTGTTAAGGTAGCCACCACTGCCCGAGTTAGTAGCAGGGCCAACATGGTACGCCACACCACCCACAGTATCCTGTAAAAAATAAGAAGTGGTTTGGTTTAATACCGGTGTGGTAAATGTTGCTGATGATGATAATAAGTTGCCGGCAGAATCTAACCATGCAACCGGATTGGTGCTGTTGGTGGTAAGTGTAAACGTACCACTGCCGCAGCGCGATACATCAGACGCAGAAGGAGCAGCAGGTTTATTTACAGTAATATAATTGGTTAAGGTTTTAATGTTAGATCCATAGCTGTTAGTAGCTGTAAGCGTAACCGTATAAGTACCGTTGGTAGAGAAAAGGTGTAACGGATTTTGTTGTGTTGATGTTTGTCCATCGCCAAAGTTCCATAACCAGCTGGTAGGGGCGTTGGTAGATTGATCGGTAAAGCGGATAAGGCCGGTGCAGCTTTGTGTTACATCGGCAGTAAAGTTGGCAATTGGCGGTGTTGCTATACTTTGGCAACCCGATGAAGTAAGTAACGATACACGCGAACCACCGTTGGCAAACAAGGCCATGCTACGCGCTTTTTGGCCGGCGGTAAACATGTACATGCAGGCATCGTCGGTATAGTCCATGTAGTTCATCCACATATCACCGTTAGGGCCGTTGCTGCAGCTAACCGAAGGGAAAGAAGGACAGCCATAATTTTCATCGGCCTGGTTAGGGGTGTCGCTTACTTGGTCGCTACCCGAGCAGCCAGTGCCATCATCGCCCCATATATGGTACAGGTTTAGCCAGTGGCCAACCTCGTGCGTGGCTGTACGGCCCAGATTATATGGCGCTTGCGTTGTACCACCGCTACCAAAGCAGGTGTAGCCTATTACCACACCATCGGTAGCCGCAGCACCACCCGGAAACTGGGCATAGCCTAACACACCACCACCCAGGTTACAAACCCACAGGTTAAGGTACGATGAAGCCGGCCAGGCATCATCGCCACCGTTGGCCGAACGTTTTACGTTATCGTTGGTAGAAAAAGATGTAGTGCTGGTTTGCTTACGGATAATTCCAGTAGTGGCATTGCCGTTAGGGTCGCGGCTGGCCAGGCAAAACTCTATTTCGTAATCGGCAGCAATGCTTTGCCATACCGAAGGTACCAGAGATGCATCGGTGTTTAGTTTGCGGTAGTCCAGGTTCAACCGGTCTATCTGCGATTGTATTTGAGCATTGCTTATGTTTTGAGCAGTAGTGTTATATACCACGTGTACTACTACGGGTATTGTTATTACCGCCCGGCTGCCACTACCCTGGTAGTTGGCAATAAACTGGTTGGTTTGTTCTTCTATTTGCTGGCGGCTGGCAGCTACTTGCGGGTCCAGCATTTGCTGGTGCAGTAACTCCATACTACCACAGCGTTGTGCCAGTACAGGCTGGCTAAAAATTATACTAACTACTACACTAACTAACAGGGCTAAGTTTTTCATTTTTTATTGTTTGCAAAACCAAATTAAGCGAATGATTTGTGAGATTTAAAATGGTGATAATTAGGTTTTAGTAAGACCGTGTTAAATCAGGTAAAAGGCTGTTTTTTGACGGCAAACAGGCTTGTTTTGCGGTGTTACAAATCAATCGCTGCTAAAATCAATATCTATATCTGCTGCATCGCCCGCATCACCAATATCGTTATCGCCACCTGCATCATCCCACGATCCATCTGCACCGCCGCCGCTAAATTCACCACCACCAAACTCAGTGGTGTTACTATCTGCAATTATATTGTCGCTACCCGGAACAATATGGCTATTACCTAAATTGCTATCCGGCCAATCTATGCTGTTATCTGCATACGGCCTGTTTCTTCTGTTTCGGTAGGCCAGCCATAGTATCAGTAATATCAGCAGTATAACTAACAAGTAAACCATATAAATAGTTTGATTGGGTTAATGTAAGTAATTGCTAATGCTGTTGCGGGCTTAATCTAACTGGCCTCTTACATCCAGCGCATCGCGCAGGCCGTTGCCTACCAGGTTAAAGGCCAGCACCAACAGCATAATAGCTATACCCGGGAAAAGAGCCAGATAGGCTTTGCTGGTATCAATAAAATCTTTGTACTCGTTAAGCATACTGCCCCAACTGGGGGCGGGTGGTTGTATGCCAAGGCCTATGTAGCTAAGGCCGCTTTCTACCAATATGGCACTGGCAAAGTTGCTGCAGGCTACTACTATAATAGGGCCTAATATATTTGGTAGTACGTGTAAAAAAATGATGCGTGTATCGCTAAAGCCCAGGCTTTTGGCTGCACTAACAAACTCCAGCTCGCGGATAGAAAGTACCTGACCGCGAACTATACGGGCCGTTTCTACCCACATAGTAAGGCCCACGGCTATAAATATCATTACCAGTTTGTTTTCTATCAATCCACCGGCGCTTATGTAAAGGCCCATGGCAAGTAATAGTGTTGGTATGCTCCAAAAAACATTGATAACCCACATAATGGCCTGGTCGGCAAAGCCACGGAAGTAACCGGCTATAGCACCCAGTACAATGCCTATTATAAGCGATATAACTACCGAGATTAACCCAACCGATAGCGATACCCGCACCCCTATAAGCAGGCGCGAAAGAATATCGCGGCCAAATTTATCGGTGCCTAACAGAAAACTACGCTTAGCTATAAACTCTTTTTCAAACTCACTTTGTTGTATGCTGTTAAGCCTGCCGCCCGATAGCGCATTTATAGTAATGGTTTTCTCTTCGGGTGTAAAGTTGCGGCCCTTGTATTCGTTGTAGGTAACCTTGTCGCCTTCCAGTTTGTAACTTAACACCGGTATAGGCTCGTAGTTTTTTACAAAGCCACCAACCAGCCCGTCAATAATGCCGGTAGGCTCGCCCCCTTCGCGCATTTTTTTTAGTATGGTAATTTTAAAGCCGGGCTCGTGGGTTTCTAACTGTAGTATTTGCTCGTTGCCGCTGGGCGAGTTATCGGGCGCTACCACATAAGCAAATACCGAAAGGAAGAAAGAGAGTATAATAACTCCTAAACCAAACATAGCACTCTTGTTACGCTTCAGGCGTTTCCATGCTTTCTGGTTTAACGATGTTGATTGTACTTCTTGTTTTGCCACTTCTCTGTTTTAGTATTTGTATTTATTGCTGGCTGCCAACTTCATAACTATCTCACTTTTCTGCCCTTCCAGCGGTAACGTCCGGTTTGGCTAAGCGGGCCTATAAGCACCACATAAGGCACATACATTATTTCGGCGAAAGGTAACACAAAAAGCATATACCACTTACGGAAAAATATGGTTACCGGTATGTTGAATATAAAATCGGCAAACAGTTTGGTGCCGCCCGCTATGGCCAGCGGTAGCCAGAAAAATTCATCCTGAAAAAACATAACACCGGCATAAACGGCAGTACCTATAATAAGCAGATTAAAAAAGTATGCAAAGTACAGCACCAGGTTCACCTTGATATTACTAAACCGCGATGACTTGCTTATCCAGCGTTTGCGCTGTGCAATAAAGCTACCCAATCCGCTTTCGGGGCGGGTAAATACGCAGGCATCAAAATCTTTTACATAGCCCACACTACCGGGATAGCGCTCGCTAATTTTTTGCATCAAAAATATATCATCGCCGGTGGGTATGTCGTGGTTGCCTTTAAAGCCCTCTACCTCATGAAACGTTTTCTTCTCGTACATCAGGTTGGCCCCGTTGCACATGGTAGGAAAGTTGTTGCGCAATGTTGCGCCGGTTATACCGGCCAGGTTCATTACATCTATCTGCTGAAAAACCTGCAGCGGCCAGTAGGCGGGTTTAACCATTACAGGGCCGGTTAGCAATTTATAGTCGCCCTGCTGGTAGGTGTTAACCATGGTGGTTAACCAGTTTTCGCCGCGGGTGCAGTCGCCATCGGTGGTAATTATCAGCTCGCCTTTGGCATTTTTAATGCCCAGCGCTATCGCCTTCTTTTTGTTAGGAACATACTCGCCGGGGTCGCCCAGGTACTGCATCAGGTTAAATATGTGCAGGTTAGGGTTCTCTATCTCTTTGGCGTAGCGTATGGTTGGGTCGGTGCTGTAGTCGTCTACCATTATTACCTCAAATAGCTCGACCGGGTAGTTCTGCTTAAAAATACTCTCCAGACTGGCCTTTATGTTCTCGCTTTCGTTGCGGGTAGGTATTACTATCGATACAAAAGGCTGTTTTTTAACGGCAACGTTCTGCAGGCCGTCTTTTGCTGGCTTAAGGCGTAGCCACCCTGCAAAAAAATACAGTATAAGCCCCAGATAAAGCGCAGCAAAAACAATACAAACAATAACCAGCGGGCTAAGAACCATAGAAAAGTAAAGCGCGAATATGCAAAGCGCGGCGAAATTGCCAACAAGTAAATACCAACATTCTACCCATAATTTAACAGCGCGAATAGTGGGCCACAGCGTGGGGTTATTGCCCTTGTTTATCTATATTCGCACCCCGATCGCGGGGCACATTGGGTTCCAATTCCGGAACCATCAATTCCAAATCCGCAACTACACCATGCCTAAGAATTCTGCCATTAAGCACACCCTGATCATCGGCTCGGGCCCCATTGTTATTGGCCAGGCCTGCGAATTTGACTATTCCGGCTCACAAGCTGCCCGCAGTTTGCGCGAAGAAGGGATAGAAGTAACCCTGCTAAACAGCAACCCCGCTACTATTATGACCGACCCCGTGGTGGCCGATAATGTGTATCTGGAGCCTATTACTATAGAGAGTATTGTAAAAATACTGGAGGAGCAGGAAAAACGCGGACATATAATAGACTCAGTACTGCCTACCATGGGCGGACAAACAGCCCTTAACCTTTGTATGGAAGCTTACGAGCTGGGCCTGTGGCAAAAATATAATGTAAATGTGCTGGGTGCCGATTTTAAAGCCATTAAGAAAACCGAAGACCGCGAAGAATACCGTAAGTGGATGATTGAACTGGGTATTTCGGTAGCGCCGGGTATTACCTGCAACTCGTTTTTAGAGGGTAAAGAAGCCGCACAAAAAACCGGGTTCCCACTGGTAATACGCCCATCGTTTACACTGGGCGGCAGTGGTGGCTCGTTTGTACATACTAAAGAGGAGTTCGACGAAAAACTACAGCGCGGTTTGGCAGCATCGCCAACGCACGAGGTGTTGGTAGAGAAAGCCGTACTGGGCTGGAAAGAATTTGAGCTGGAGGTAATGAAAGATGCCACCGGCAACTTTGTGGTAATATGTACGGTAGAGAACTTTGACCCGATGGGTATACATACCGGCGACTCGATAACCGTAGCACCGGCCATGACCCTGAGCGATACCGCTTACCAGCGTATGCGCGAGTATGCCAAGCTGATGATATGCGACCTGCCGGGCTTTGCCGGTGGTTGTAACATTCAGTTTGCTATCGATCCGGTTACCGAAGATATTATATCGATAGAGATGAACCCGCGCGTATCGCGCTCATCGGCACTGGCCAGCAAGGCTACCGGTTACCCTATTGCCAAAATAGCCGCCAAGTTGGCAATTGGTTATAACCTGGATGAACTGAAAAACCAGATTACCAAAACTACTTCGGCTTTCTTCGAGCCATCGCTGGATTATGTAATAGTAAAAATACCGCGCTGGAACTTTGATAAGTTTGCCGGTTGCGATGATACACTTGGCCTGCAGATGAAAGCAGTAGGAGAGGTGATGGCTATTGGCCGCAGTTTTCAGGAGGCGCTGCAGAAAGCCTGTCAGAGTTTAGAGAACAACCGTATAGGGTTGGGTGCCGATGGCAAGCAGTGGGTTAACGCCAACGATATGCTGCAGGGTATTAAAACCGCCAGTTGGGACCGTATATTCCGTATATACGATGCACTTAAATTAGGGGTGCCGCTTAAAACCATACAGGATGTTACCCGCATAGACCCATGGTTCCTTAACCAGTTGATGGAACTGGTAGATACAGAGAAAGGTTTGCGCAAAAAGCACCTGAAAGATATTGGCATAGAGGAGATGTTTGAGCTTAAACAGAAAGGCTACTCAGATTTACAGTTGGCTTACCTGTTTAATGTTAGCGAAGATGAGGTGTACTACTACCGTACTAAAGAGCTGGGCGTAAAGCGCGTTTACAAACTTGTAGATACCTGTGCGGCCGAGTTTGAGGCGCAAACACCTTACTACTATTCATCATTCGAAAAAGCATCGGCTACCAATACCACGCTGGAGATAAACGAGAGTAAAGTAAGCGACAAGAAAAAGATAATAGTACTGGGTAGCGGCCCTAACCGTATAGGCCAGGGTATAGAGTTTGATTACTGTTGCGTACACGGTGTGCTGGCTATAAAAGAAGCCGGCTACGAAGCTATTATGATGAACTGTAACCCCGAGACAGTTAGTACCGACCCTGATATAGCCGATAAGCTATACTTTGAACCGGTGTTTTGGGAGCACCTGCGCGAGCTGATAGAGCACGAAAAACCGGAAGGTGTAATTGTACAGTTGGGCGGACAAACAGCGCTTAAGCTTTCTAAAAACCTGCACGATAACGGCATTAAGATTATAGGCAGTAGCTACGATGCGATGGATATAGCCGAAGACCGCGAGCGCTTTAGCGATATGCTGAAACAACTGGATATACCTTACCCACCGTATGCCGCTGCTAAAAATGCCGAAGAGGCGTTAGAGGCCGCACACCGCGTAGGTTATCCGGTACTGGTTCGTCCATCTTACGTATTAGGTGGACAGCGTATGCGTATAGTAATAAACGATGAAGAGCTGACAGAAAGCGTGGTGAAGATCCTGAAATTCTTCCCTGATAATAATATATTGATTGACCACTTCCTGGATCGTGCCGAAGAAGCCGAGATTGATGCGATATACGATGGTGAGCAGGTAGAGATAATGGGTGTGATGGAGCACATAGAGCCTGCCGGTATACACAGCGGCGATAGCAATGCCATGTTGCCACCGTTTAACCTTAGCGAAAGCGTACAGCACCAGATGCGCGACTATACCCGCCGTATAGCTAAGGCGCTTGAGATACGAGGGTTGATTAACATACAGTTTGCCATTAAAGATGAGAAGGTGTATGTAATAGAGGCTAACCCACGTGCCAGCCGTACCACACCGTTTATATGCAAGGCATACAATGTACCTTACCTTAACTATGCCACCAAAGTAATGCTGGGTACTAACAAGATTAAGGACTTTACCTACTTTAAACGATTGGTAGGCTACGCTATTAAAGAGCCTGTGTTCAGCTTTGAAAAATTCCCGGGTGTAAGCCGCGAGCTTGGGCCGGAGATGAAGAGCACCGGTGAGGCCATCCGCTTTATTAAAGACCTGTGGGACCCTTACTTCCGCGACCTGGTGAAGAAGAAGAGTAT
>JBJOOW010000200.1:0-5142 GCA_046051095.1 Bacteroidota bacterium
CCGCCTGTATAAGTATAACCAGCCACCACTAAGGATTATTGACATTTTAGTATTACATTGAATTATGAGTAAAGAAAAGAAGAAAGGAAAAAGTAAAGACAAGAAGAAGAATTCCCACACATCGGGCCACGCCAATTACATACTGGGTTTAATACAAACCCTCGGTCGCGATGCCACCCTGAAAACACTGTTCCCCAAAGTATTGCAGAAAATGAGCCAGGAAGAAATTATCATGGCTTTGTACGAACTGGAGCGCAAAGGTGCTATTAAGCTTGAGCAGAAAGGAAAAATAAAAACACTTCAATCGTTTAAAACCAAGCTGGATGGTGGCCGTACCGCCAAGTATGTGTTTGGTACTGCCGATATAACCCGCAACGGTGCCGGTTATGTAAGCGTGCAGGGTATGGAGAACGATATTTTTATACCCCACAAGTTTGTGCGCAATGCTATGCAGGGCGATGAGGTGAAAGTGCGGGTTACCATGTTCGGCCGCCGGCCCGAGGGCGAGATTGTAGAAATAATCCGCCGCTCGCAGGATAACTTTACCGGCCGTGTAGATGTGCTGGATAAGTTTGCATTTTTTGTGGCCGACGAGCGTAAACTGAACACCGATGTGTTTATTCCGCTATCAGCATTAAACGGCGCTAAAAACGACGACCGCGTAATAGTGCGGATACTGGACTGGAACAAAGACGGTAAAAAGCCAATCGGCGAAGTGGTAGAGCTATTGCCCGATAAATCATCGGCCGACCTGGATATGAAAATGATACTGATAGGCAACGGCTTTAGTATCGATTTTCCATCGGCCTGTTATAAGGAACTTGAAAAGTACACCGATGTTATTCCGCCACAGGAAATTGCCACCCGTGTAGATTTTAGAGATATACTAACCTTTACCATCGACCCCGAAGATGCTAAAGACTTTGACGATGCTATTTCGGTTCGCACGTTAGAAAACGGCAACTACGAAATAGGTGTGCACATTGCCGATGTATCGCACTATGTACGCGAAGGGTCAGAGTTAGATAAGGAGGCAGAGAAAAGAGCAACTTCAGTTTATCTGCCCGATAGGGTTTGCCCTATGTTGCCCGAAAAGCTGTCGAACCTGTTGTGTTCGTTACGTCCTAACGAGGATAAATTGACTTTCTCTACCATTTTCGAGTTCGATAAGAAGTTCAATATCGTCAACTACTCCATTGCCAAAACGGTTATCCATTCACGCCGCCGCTTTACGTACGAAGAGGCCCAGCAGCGTATAGAAACCGGACAGGGCGATTATGCAGAGGAGATGTTGCTGTTAGATAAAATAGCCAAACACCTGCGCGCCAAACGCTTTAAAAAAGGTGCTATAGCCTTCGAAAAGGCAGAGGTACGTTTTAAGCTGGATGAAACCGGCAAACCTATTGGCATAGTACTGAAAGTGCGTAAGGATAGCAACCTGCTGGTAGAAGACTTTATGCTACTGGCTAACGAAACAGTTGCCAGATATGGCGGACAGCCTAAAAAGGGTAAACGCCCGCAGCCGTTTGTGTACCGTATACACGATAAACCAGACCCGGCCAAGCTGGAGATGTTTAGCGCCGTTGCAGCAAGGTTTGGGTACAACATTAACTTTGACGACCCACGCCAGGCAGCCGAAATTTTTAATACCCTGTTAAAGAAAATAGAAGGCAGGCCCGAGCAAAATGCACTGGAAACACTGGCTATACGCAGTATGGCCAAGGCCGAGTATACTACCGAAAATATTGGCCACTACGGCCTGGCCATGGAGCATTACACGCACTTTACATCGCCCATACGCCGATACCCCGATGTGTTGGTACACCGCTTGCTGTTTAACCTGATAGCCGATAAAAACGATGTGATATTTGATAAAACCGAGCTGGAGGCCCGTTGCAAAAACTCGTCGTTAATGGAGCGCAAAGCCATGGATGCCGAGCGCGAAGCCACCAAGTACAAGCAGATAGAATACCTGCAGGATAAAGTAGGAGGTGAGTTTGAAGGTGTAATTACCGGTGTAATAGCCCGCGGTATATTTGTAGAGATGACCGATAACAAATGCGAGGGCATGGTTAGCACCGAAATGATGGGCGATGAGGACTTTATTTTTGAGGAAAAAACCGTAAGGCTCATTGGTTCGCGTACTCGCCGTAAGTTCCAGCTTGGCGATAAGGTAAAAGTTAAACTGCTGAGTGCCGATATTGTACTACGCCGCATAGATATGGAGCTGCTGGATTAACCAACAGAATAGCAATCCGAAAAGGGTTTATTACAATTTAATTATAAAGGGGGCTTTACCGCAGGGTTTTGCCCCCTTTTTATCGTCTAAAAGGTTGATTATGCGTAATCCACACAACCCCACAGGGCGGTATTGCATCTTACCTATATTATTATATTTGTCGGCTTATGAATAATAGAGGCCTGCTTCTGTTTCTCGCTGTAGTTACTACGGTAAATGCATTTGCCCAAATGCATGTGAAAAAACCCAATCTGTCAACGTTTCGTAAAGACAATAAAGAGAGCACTGCCGTACTCGATAAACACAGCTCGGCTGCAGCCAAAAAGCACCCCGAGTATGGCGTACTACCATACAATGCCCAGTGCACCGGCTGTGTCGAACTGCTGGACCAGCGTACCATGAACTCCCGTCAGTTTATAGATGCCTACGATGCCAACCATACATATTCGCAGCAATCGTATTACCCGCTGCACTATAAAAAAGACTCTGCCGATGTATGGCACACCGTAGACCAGCGCTTACGCCCTACCACTACACCCGGTGTGTATGTAGCCGAAAATCAGCCGGTGCCTACCAAGTACGATCTTAACAGCCACACCGCCTCGCTGAAAGTAAGGGGTTTCGAATTTGAGTTTAACAAGCACCTTAGTATGTACTACTACGATGAAAACAGTATGTACACCCAGCGCGAACCGGCTAATTACACCAGCCAGAGCGTAGGAGAGGAAGGTACCTATGTGCGTAATATATTCAACGGGTTGGATATGGAGCAGGTTTACCGCGCCGGCGAAATTAAAACCAACTTTTTAATACCGGCCCCGTTGCAAATACCCATAGCAAAAGGCTGGATGGTAATTGAAGACCGCTTTACCTTGCCGCAGGGCTATAACTTTGTAGAAGCCAAAGGCGGTAACCGTATTGCAGAAGGTAATTTTTTCCGCGGCGATTATGTTATTACCAACGCCGAAGGCGAGGTAATGGTAACTTACGAAAAGCCGGTGTATGTAGATGGAATGGCCTTTGGTATGCATGGTATATATAACCTGTTGCAGAACGGTAACGACTATACACTGCAAATGCTGATACCGGTTGAATGGTTGACCCGAAAGGATAATACATACCCGCTGATTATAGACCCTGTAGTACACGGCGAAACCAAAATTGGCGACTTTACCCAAACCGGGTTGCCATCTGCCAGTATGGGCTTTACTACCATTAACCTGGGTGCATGCACCTATGCTATGAATGTAACGGTGCCGGGTAACAGTAAGTTGACAAATGCTTATGTAGATGTGGAGTATACACTTACCTACGATAACAGCTGTGGCAACCCACCACTGCCTGCACCTTTCTGTACATTTAGCCAGGCTACTATGGAGGTACAGTGCGATGCCTGCAATACTACTACCGGCCCACTAAGCTGTCGCCCGGGGCAACCACCCTACACTGGTACCTGTACTACCGATAGTAACCTGGTACCAGGTGCCCGTGCTATACTCATTAATAGCTTTGTACCTAACTATCTTACCTGCATACCGGCCCAGTGCCCCGATTATCATTTAGGTTTTACATTGCTTAACCGCGACTCTACCTGTGGCGACCAATGTGGCTACCTGTGTGCCCGCGGCAATATGTGGCGTATGACTATAGAGGCCTGCCGTGTACAGGGTTTTATTACCCAGAATAAAACCCGTGTTTGCGCCGATGAACCGGTTACATTTACAGCCCACCCCGATTGTGGCGTACCACCCTATCATTATCAGTGGACGGTTAACGGTGGTTCCGATACTACCATATTCGGCTCGGCAGATTTTGTAGTTAGAACCAGCAGCGATGCAATGGTATCGTGTGTTATTATAGATAACTGTGGCGAAATTGCCGTTACCAACGATTTGAACGATACTATTATACCAACACCACCGGCTAATGCAGGTATCGATGCGCAGCTTTGCCCAATTGGCGGTACGGTGCAACTGGGGGGCACACCAACTACCACACCGGGCAGCACTGTATTATGGAACGGTGAAAACGCCACTGTTAGCAGTTGGCTTAGCAGCAATAACATATTTAACCCGGTGGCAACGGTGCCTGCAGGTGTTGTAGATACTTTCTATTATTTGCTACGTGCATCTAACGGTACCTGTTCGCGATACGATACGGTTTATATAAGGGTAACACCGGCACCGGTCGCAACTATCGATACCAGCGGCTCTACAACTGTATGTGCTAATCAAAATGTAACTATATCGGTAGTAGAACCGTTCGCATCTTACCTTTGGAACACCGGTAGTACTACACAATCTATAAACGCTAACCAACCGGGCAATTACTTTGCCATAGTAACCGATGCCAACGGTTGTAAAGATACCACCGGCACCATCACCATTACAGGTATTACAGTGCCTACGGTTAACGTGTTTCCCGATACCCTTATAATTTACGGCGATAGCGTAATGCTTACTACCGATCTTAATCTTAATTCGGCAATTGTAGATTCATTTATGTGGTCGCCGGATATTAATATCTCTTGTACCTATTGCACCAATCCGGTAGTATCGCCTCAAAACGATCAATACTACAGTGTAATTGTTCATGCCAGCGGCTGTACTATTTCCGACTCGGCACTGGTGCGTGTAATACTACCTAATAACTACTTTATACCTAATGCTTTTAGCCCTAACGGCGATGGTAATAACGATAACTTCTACATACAAGCACAAAGCGGTGTTAAGGTGTTGCTGTTTCAGGTATTTAACCGCATAGGCGAAAAAGTGCACGAAGGTAACTACCCCTGGGATGGCACCTACAAAGGTAAACCGGTACAACCCGGCGTTTACATTTATGTGTTTAAGCTGGGCCTTTTCGGCGAAGACTTTGCTCTTTTCCGTAAAGGAAGTGTTACG
>JBJOOW010000201.1:0-5943 GCA_046051095.1 Bacteroidota bacterium
GCCTGTTAGGTGGGCAATTTCTAACGCGCCGGCCTGTGTTTGCGCCGCAGTGTTTAACGCCGAAAAAACAAAAGCAAGTATCAATATAACTATATACATGGTGTAGCTGTAACTAAAAGTAAATGCCGCAAAGTAAAGTCATTAAGCCCAATAGCAATAGTAGTTTTTTGTAATCATCCGCACTTTAACACCCATCATTATTTTATACATTTGGTACATGCAGCCCCAACACACCAATAACCGTTGCCCCAACTGTGGTGCCCCGCTACCCGCCGGCACCGATGCCGCTAACTGCAGCTATTGCGGCCAACAGAAAATAAAAGAACCGGTATACGAAACACAACAACAAGCAGAAGAAAAAGCCGGCCCCCAACCCATTACCACCAACCTACCCTGGTATTTTATTGCCATTATAGCCATTAGTCTCTTATCTACCAAAGTAGATAAAGGCGGCAATATGGAGTATGCACTTATGGTAATATGTGTTGTAGTTGTGTTCTTGTTTACTGGCTCGTTAGCATGGTTTATTATCAGGTGGGTTAAACGGCTGTTTACAAACTAACAGGTTGCTGGCTGGCTAACCAATATCATACCTACAAATTACTGCACGCAGTATATTTAATCCTGCATGCAAGGCACTAACAAATTACTGCGCTTTACTGTTTATTATACAGTTGGCATATTTGCCGTTGGGTTTGTGTTAGGCACTATCCGCACCCTGTTGCTGGCCCCGCGTATAGGCGCATTGGCTGCTGTAACTGCCGAGGTGCCGGTAATGCTGTTGATAGCATGGTTTTATTGCCGTTGGTTAATTCATCGCCTGGGTATTAACAGTAACCGCGCACAGTTATTAGCGTGGGGGTTATTAGCCTTCACCTTACTAACGGCTATAGAGTTTACGGTGTCGGTATTCGCATTTGGTCAAACAGCCACACAATTTATTGGCAACCTGCTAACACCCGCAGGTTTATTGGGATTGGCTGGGCAATTTCTGTTTGGCCTAATACCGGTTATACAAGGCGGCAACCAGAAACTAAAATAGCTTTAGGCTACTCTGCCACACCATTAAGCACCAGCGCATGCATGCGGCTGGCCATGTACAGCATCTCTATAGCTATTTTGCGGTTTAGGCTCATGTAGCGTTGTTTCTCCTGCAGGGTGTTCTCGTATTTGGCAGGGCTTTGGTAAGGCAGGTCTTCGTGCCCGCGCGTAGCCGCAATCTCCGATTGCTCATCGCCATAGCATATATTTACCAGTATGCCCTTGGTGCTGTCAATTGTACCAATGTCGGTTTTCGATAGCAACAGGTTTTCGGGAAACTGCCGGTTAACCGATACCACATAGCCATTGCGCTCGGTATTGCTTCCGGCAGCGCAATAAAAACCCGAACGCTCCAGCACATCGGCAACACCGTGGTAAATAGGTGTAACCGTATCGCCCACCGAAAACGAAAGCTTATCTATAAGCCCGTAATAGTAAAATGCCGTTTGCGCCCACACCTGTAGTAGTATCGTTCTGCGCGAATTGGTTTGGCAGGTAAACAGTATGTACTTTTTCTGCACCATCTGCCTGGCTATGTTTTCCAGTTCGGCCTTTCTGTCGCCATGTATGGTTTTAAACTCAGCAATACTGCTTTTGCAAAACTTATCAAGGTCGGCATTAAACCGTATATGCTGGCCGGTGGCGGCCAACACACTCATCTGCACTAATAGCGCAAGCACTATCTTCTTCATCATACCCCTAAACTACAAAAACTAACGGCGTTATTAAAACCAGCTTTGCCTGCGGCTGAGAATTATCAGCCTGTTAGTGCTGCAAAATAAATTTACATTCGCCGGCCAAACCAAAAAAATGAGTTTAGAAACCACCCTCCGCAACCGTGCGGGCAATAAATGCGAATTATGCAAAGCCGAAGATAACCTTACCGTATACGATGTACCACCGCACCCCGAACAGCGTGAGGAGGACAGCATACTGGTATGTGCAAAATGCCTGGCGCAGCTAAACAAAAAAGAAGAACTGGACCCTGCCCACTGGGCCTGCCTTACCGATAGCCAGTGGAGCGAAGTACCTGCCGTACAGGTAGTAAGCTGGCGTATGCTTAACCGCCTGCGCGATAACAGTTGGGCCACCGATGCTATAGACCTGATGTATTTTGATGAACCCACTCTTGCCTGGGCTAAAGCCACCGGCGACCATGAAAACAGCAGCGCCGTTGAACTGCACCGCGATTGCAACGGCAACCAGTTGTTTGATGGCGACACCGTAGTGCTTATTAAAACGCTGGATGTAAAAGGCAGTACACTTAATGCCAAACTGGGCACCGTGGTTAAAGGCATACGCCTGGTACCCGATAACACCGAACAGATAGAAGGCAAAATAGAAGGGCAAACCATAGTTATACTTACCAAATACCTGCGCAAGGGTTAAGGTAAAGTATAACTTAATCCATATTTGGTTGTGGCATTCAACAACAGTACGGTAAAGTGCTGTATTGCTGTGCATAACAACCAAAGTACATACGTGGTTTACTTACTTCGTTTAGCTACATTTACGCACACAAACTAAGTTTTACATGAAACTGAAAACTAACCTGTACACCTTAACGCTGCTGGCTGTTATGCTATTGGCAGCGGCCGGTTGCAAAAAGAAAACCGACGATATTACCACCTCGCCGGTAGTTGGCACCTGGAAATGCCTGGACGCTAACACCTATACACGTTACCTTATTTTCAAACCAAACGGGTCGTATTCAAAGTTAGAGTCGAACACTATAAACGTACGTTCGCTTACAACCGATGTGTACATAACCGATGATAAAACCATCAGCTATGCTGGTGGTTCGGGCAGTGCCGATTTGTTTCAGTACACTATCAGCAACGATACCCTGTACACCAGTAACCCCAACGAAAGCCATACGTACGTAAAAGGCACTGTTGACGAAAGCACCTGGGTTAAAAACATAACCATACTACAATCGCGCGATATGGGTGTAGGTGGCTACCTGGGCAGTTTAGAGTGGGATGGCTACGATTTTTTGATACTAAACCCTTTCATCAAAAAAATGTACCGCGCCAACGGTACCGATTTAAATATATACGACTCGCTAACTTTTGTACCAACCGTTACAACTGTAGCGTGTAAAGGTATAGAACCATGGATTAACTATTACAATGTAGATTACAAACTGCATAAAATAAACGGTGTTACCGGTGTAGAAGTACTATCATCATCTGCAGCTCCTGCCAAACCGCTTACTATAGCCGCCACTACCGATGGCTTTTTAGTACTAACCAATACCGGCGAACTATACAACTACAACTTAGCCGCCGATAACTTTACATTGCTGAGTGGCCCTATCGAAATTCTTACATCAGCCTCGTTACCGCCCGATATGGTGGTAAAAGACGGCTACGCTTACATTAGCTATTACTCGCTTATTTTCAAGCTCGACCTTACTACCTTTCAGGCTGTAGAAACCTATCGCTTTAACCAAACCGATGGTATAGTACTTGGCCTTACCTGGGATGGCTCAAACTTCTGGGCGCTTAATGCTATGCCAACTAGTTCTATTGCGCAGGCGCAGGTTTATTTACGTAAAATTCAACTATAGTTTGTATGAACGCAATTAATAAATACACCACCATATTGCTCGGCGCTATACTGCTGCTTACTATAGCTTCGTGTAAAAAAGATAGCACCACAGGCATTTCGGTTACCGGCAAATACCGCGTTGTAAACAGCAGCAACCCGCTACCCGAGTACTTGCTGTTTTACGACAACAACACCTACAGCAGCCTAATACAAAGCAAACAGGGCGCTCACAAAGTTGTTAAAGGCGTATACAGCATACACAACAATACGCTTACGCAGTCCGAATATTACTCGCTGTATCTGATTGAACAAACCGGCGATACACTTAAACTACTGGCGTCTCCCGGCCAGCCTTCTACATCCGATAAAATACTGGTAGCCGACGCCGCAGCGCCTACCGAAGAAACGTGGGTACAAACTGTTACACCAACTAAATTAAGAGCCACAGCTAACCTAAACCCTTCGTCCATGGCAGTTGTTGGTACAAAACTGTATACAGTTTACGAATACGAAACTTACATGCATGTTTTCGATCTGGCGGCTAACATGGAACTACCCCAAATAGTTCTAACCGAGCCATACCGTTCAATTACCAATTCGGGAGGCGTACTCTATTCTGCTAACTCAACCAACAAACTAATTAAACTTAACACCGATGGCAGCATTATTATGATGTACGGTTTAGTTACCAGCCAAATGTACGCACTGGCAGGTAATGGTCCTGTTATTTATAGCTACAATACATCGGGCCAGCGCTTTGGTAGTTTTAATACATCTACTGCAACAAATGCAGATGAAGTTAATTTTGAACAAACCCTTACCAGCCTTTGCTATAAGGGCGGCTACCTGTATGGCACAGCGTATAACTACATTTACAAAATAGACATTGCCACTTATACCGTTGTAAAATCATACCATTTACCCGATGATTTAGTGGCACAGGCTATTGCCAGCGATGGCACTAACTTTTGGATAAACGTTAGTAGTGGATACGCCAACACCGGATATATTGCTAAAATAACCCTCGACTAAAACCAGCAAACTATGTTCACAACATCCTATAAATATTCGTTGCTATTGCTGGCATTTGCTGCCGGTATTACATTATCCGGCTGTAAAAAAGATAAAACGGTTGCCCCGGCTACTATTACCGGTACCTGGGTAAATGCCGAGAACCGCTTTACCAACCCCGATTACTACAACTTTACCGGTGATGGTCACATGTACCTGCTAAACAAAACCTATGGTGGGTTTAACAGAATAGCAGAAAGCATTTACAGTTTCTCAGGCTCGCAGTTAATACTAACCGATAACTCATCTACCCGTTTGTACAACACGGTTATCAGCGGCGATACTCTTTTCTTGAACGATGGCGCATCTAACTACCGCACCTTATTAAAAAGCCCTACAGCACCCACATTAGCCGATTGGACAACCGTGCTTACACCGCAACAATCGTTTATAGATACGCTGCACGTTACAGGTATCACTTTCTACAACAATAAAATTTACTCATTCAAACAAATTGGCGGTGCCGATAAACTGATTGAGTTTAGTACCACCCTTAACCGTGTTACAGCCATTACACCATCCGATGATACGTACGATGGCATCGACTTTGCACCAGATGGCACCTTATGGACCTCGCATTGGGCATACGCCTATAAGTTCGATATAGCTACTGGCTCGCAATACTTTCAATCTGCTGCTACACCATCCAGCAGCAGCGCATGGGCGGTAGCATATGGTAGTGGTAAACTATACGCTTTACGTGGCAACACTATCAGTTCTTACATTTTCAATTCAGATTCGTGGCAAACAGAATCGAACATCGAAATATCAATGCTTACCGATATTGCCTACGCCGATGGTTACGTTTATATGGTAGCCGATGGTATACTATACAAAATGGTGCCCGGCAATTCGCTACCATCACAAACCTTCTACTTACCCAACTTTACCCTTAAAGGCATAGCTTATGCCGGTAATGGTGTATTTTGGGTAAATGGCCAAAACCGCCTTACAAGTAACTTCGAGATAGTAAAAGTTACTATTAACTAAAGCCAGCTTTATTAAACATATTTAAAAGGAGAGGCCACCCCTCTCCTTTTTCTTTTTAGTGTAACAACTAAAGTATAATATAGCACACTTAATTTTGATAGCGATAGAATGGGATTATTAGATAAACTGTTTGGCAAAAAAAGTAAACCGGCGCAGGCCTTAACCTACGATCAGTTTTGGTTGTGGTTTCAGGCTAACAGCCAGCGTTTTTATAATGTGGTTAAAAGTCGCGGCGATGTAGAGAAGGACCTGTTTGACAAAATTACACCGCAGTTAAATGCTGTGCGC
>JBJOOW010000202.1:0-6434 GCA_046051095.1 Bacteroidota bacterium
AGCGTTGTAAAACATAAGCGTATGCAGTGGCGATACCTGCAACTCGTAACCGTGTGCTATGTATGCCGCCGATACACCGCTCCATTTTTCAGGGGCTGCTATGGTAGGTTTCACCGCACCGGGCAGTTCAATGTTTATTGGTTTGGTAAAACCAAACGCATCCAGGTGCTTATAAAACTTTTGTGGCGCAGCCTGGTAGTTTTCAAAAGCCAGCTTGGCCATTACTACGTTCGATGAAACCTCTATCGCACGCTTAACAGTAAGCGATGGTGTTTCAGGTGCCTCGTGGTCGCGTATGGTAAGTTTGTAAACGGTGTACTCGCCATTCTCGGCATATACGCTGCTGTTAGCAGTTACAAAGCCATCTTCCATCAGGCTGGCAACAGTAGCCAGTTTAAACGTACTGCCCGGCTCGGTAGCTTCGCCTACTGCATAGTTTTGTATTTCGGCATAGGTCGAATCTTTAGTTAAGCCCAGATTAGCTATCGCTTTTATCTTACCGGTTTTTACCTCCATCAATACCACACAACCGTGGCCTGCGCCGTGGTGCGAAAGGGCACGGCCCAGTGCATCTTCGGCTACGTCCTGCAGTTCTACATCCAGCGTAGTGTATATATCGCGGCCGGGCTGCGGCACTATCTCTTCTTTACTATCAAGTGGCAGTGTAGCACCACCCGATATTTTCTGCACCATTACTGTACCTTCTTTACCTTTTAGGTCGGTGTTGTATGTACCCTCCAATCCTACTTTCACACGGCCCGAGTCGCTTACAAAACCTATGGTGCGTTCAGCCAGTTCGTTAAACGGTTTCAGGCGTTTATCAATCTGCACATCCCATATACCGCTTTTGTATCGCCCCTCTCTAAACATAGGCCAGCGCTTCATTTCGGCAAGTTGGTTATAGCTTACATTGCGCTTAAGCAGGTAGTAACGGTTTTTCTTTTTGCGCTCTTTTACCAGTTCATTTTTATACTGGCCCGCAGTTTTTTCCGGAAACATAGCTGCCAGGCATACCGCCAGCGAGTCTACATTCTCTTTAAATATTTCGGGGTGCGCGTAGGTAGTTTTAAAATCAACGCGTATATCAAACGTAGGCAGTGTGGTAGCAAGCAGGCGGCCATCCTGACTATATATATTACCACGCTCGGCTAAAATGGTTTTAGGAAAAATAGTAAGCGAATCGGCCAGCGAGCGGTAATAATCGCCCTGCACAGTTTGTATATAAAACGCGCGGCCAACAATTGCTATACCCAGTAAGAATATAAAAGCGAAGCCCAGGTAGGCCCTCAGTAGTATTTCGCTTTTTTTATTCGCTGCCATGTTAACGTATGTACAATAGTTTATAATCCCGAATTTGGGTGGCTACTCATCCTCCCGCTTTTGCGGGTACCTTCCGGTAGATGAGCTGTCACTTGATTCAGCATGTTTAATTTTTCGTTACTTCAATTTTATAAGGGGGAATCCTCAGTTCCTTTAACCCCTGTGTGCCCACCAGCTTTGCTACCTCGCTCTGTTTGCTTTTTTGCATCAGGCTACTGGCGGTAGTCATATATTGCCAGCGTAATTGCTTTACTTCTTTTTCGGTTTTGGCTATGCTGCGGGCATAGTTTTCTGCCGCATGGCTGTTGGCTATATGCAGTGCCGCCAGCATCACCAAAAACAACACAAACGGCATGTTAAACAGTAGCTTCTTAAGCCCTGTTTCGCCAACTGCATCCAGCGCACCCAACAGCGATGCAAAACCTTTGCGGTTTTTCTTCACCGGTTGCGGTGTGGCAGTTTCGTTTATGTTTTGTTCTTCCATTTTATGTTCTATATCTTCTCTGCTACTCTCAATTTTGCCGATCGTGAGCGGCTGTTTTCTTTTTGCTCTTTATCACCGGCTTCTACCGGTTTTTTAGTTATCAGCTTAAACTTGCGGTGTATGTTTCCAAAAAAATCTTTCACCGGTTCATCGTCAAAGCTGCCGTGTTTCATATAGTTTTTAACTAATCTGTCTTCCAGCGAGTGAAAGGTTATAACCGCCAGCCTGCCACCACTATCCAGTGCTTCATAGCTCTGTTGCAACAAATCACGCAGCGCACCCAACTCATCGTTCACCTCTATGCGTATTGCCTGAAAAACCTGCGCCATGTATTTGTGCTTATCGCCTATGCGGTAGGTTTCGCACACATTCAGCAGGTCGGCTATGGTTACAAACGGTTTTTGCTCGCGCAACTGCGCTATACCAAGGGCCAGTGTTTTGCTGTTTCGTACCTCACCATACTCACCAAACATTTTTTGTAGCTGTTCGGCTGTATAGGTATTCAGTACATCGGCAGCAGTTAATTCACCGTTCTGGTTCATCCGCATATCCAGCGGACCTTCGAACCGGTAGCTAAAACCACGTTCGGCAGTATCAAACTGCCAGCTACTTACGCCCAGGTCGGCCAGTATACCGTTAACCGGCAACGCATCGTGCAGGCGCAAAAAGCGTTTCAGGTCGCGAAAATTAGCCTGCACCAGTGTAAGCCTTTCGTCGTCGGGTGCATTGCGTGCTGCATCTGCATCCTGATCGAAGGCTACCAATCTGCCTTCGGGGCCCAGCTTTTTCAAAATTTCTTTCGAGTGGCCGCCACCGCCAAAGGTTACATCTACATAGGTGCCGCCGGGCTGTATGTTTAACCCGTTTATACTTTCATGTAAAAGAACGCTTACGTGATATCCACTCTCCTGCCCTGGGTGCTCGTTACCGGATTTTTCTTCCTTCATCTTCACCCGTTTTATCCTAACTCAGGTCCGTTTTTTTCTTCCAGATACTTAGCTGCCTCATCGGCCAGTTGCTGCATGTTAGCCACGTTACCCTGGGTGTAAGCCTCATACTTGTTGGCATCCCACACCTGTATGCGGTCAAACTTGCCTTTCAGTACAATATCCTTACTGGTGCCCAGGTATTTTTTAAGTGTAGTGCTTACCAAAAAACGGTCGGCGCTATCAATATCTACCTCGGTTAAACCGGTGGTTACTGCGTTTATAAATCTTTGATGGTTGGTATTGAAGGGATGCAGCTTTTGCAGTATTGCCTCGGTTTTAGCCCATGTTTTCATCGGGTATATCACCAGGCAATCTTCAATATCCTTAGCCAGCATAAATCTGCTGCCATCGCCCGCCGGAAATTGCTTGCGCAACACAGAGGGCAGCTTAACCCGCCCTTTGTCGTCCATGGTACATTCAAATTGCCCTAGGAAGTTCATGCGTTATCAAAAATTGTATTGCAAATAAAACCTTATTCCCACAAAAAAACACTTTCTACCACTAAAATAGTCAATTTAAGTTATAAACAAACTCGAACAAACCTAAAACCATTGATTTTACTACGTTTCAGCAGTGGTAAAAAGTGGTAACATTTGCATTATAAACGGTTATTGTGGACAAAACATTGCGTTATCCACAGCTTTAGGGCCTGAATTAACAGCCCGGGAACAGGGTAAAACACCGCTACCCGGCACCAAAAGGGGGGCGGGTGGTAAAAAGTGTACCAAAAAGTTGTAAAGTGGGAATGGGTGGGATAGAAAGGGCTGCTGCCCTATTGTGAACCTGTATTAATTAACCTTACTCATCCTTGTAATTCATAAAATCAACGTCGGGCACTATAATAGTTTCGGGCTTTTCATCTTTCGTCTGGGGTTGGCGCAGTTGCTTTTCCTGTGTTATCAGGTCTTTTATCGATCCAAACCCAATTACATCTTTAAACACCGGTGTGCCGGTAAGCTGGCCGGCCAGTTGTAGTTTTTCAAACCCAAACTGGTCTTTAACACTGTACACCACCTGGCGCAGCTTATCTTTGCGCAGGGTATCTCCAAACAACATAAACTGTATATCCTCGCTATTGGCAAATTCGGTTACCCAAACTGTCATGCGTGTTATATCGCCGTTAATAATTTTATAGCAGCCCGTGGCCTGCTCTTTTTCGCGTATGCGTTTTAGTATAATGTCCTGCATCTCTATAGCGCCCTGTATGGTCAGGTCGGTGCGTATGTAATCTTCGTAGTGCCCACCGGTTTCGTAGCTGCAGCTAAACGCCAGAAAGTGCGCCTTTAACTGGTGTTTCATTAGCCGCTTTTCCAGCTGCACGCATAGCGCCCGCAGTATATCGTATAACGTATCTACCGATTGGCGCTGCTCCCGGCTCACCTGCCGCATGGCCTGCATACTTTTATAATCATCGTTGGCTATATCTACCTCTAAAAAGTTAAGCCGGTAGTGCCAGTACTCTCCTATCACACTTTTGCATACACGGCGTAGCACCTCGGGCCGCGTATGCCGCAGTTGCAGTGGCGACGATATACCACCGGTTATCAGCCGCAGTGCCATTTGTTTGCCTATGCCGGGCAGGTCGGTCAGTTTTAGCTTATCCAGTATACCATCAATGGTCTCCGGGGTAATTACCGTAAGCCCGTCGGGCTTTTGTACATCGCTGCCCAACTTGGCTAAAAAGGCATTGGGTGCAATGCCAATACTGCAGGTAAACCAATCGCCGACATCCTGCTTTATTTTGCGCTTAATTTCTTTGGCTACCTCCACCAGGTCTTTATGCACCAGGTGGTAACTGCCAAAGTTAAGCACCGCCTCATCTACGCTTTTAGGCACCACATCATCGCAAAAGCTGCGTAGTACGTTCATTATTTTTACATGAAACTCGCGGTAGCGGTTGGGGTTGGTTTCCAGCGGCACAAACTCAGGGTGCAGCTTCATAATCTCATCCAGCCGGGCAGGCTTTATACCTTTCTTTTTGGCTTCTTTAGACAATGCAATAACCGCCCCCTGCTTACCCGTGTACACACAAACCCCTATTGGCCGGTTGCGCAGCCAGTAGTTAACCTGCTGCTCGCAACTGGGAAAGTAGCTGTTCATATCCACAAACATTACCAGCGCTTTGTCGCTGGGGCGGTTCAGGTTATTTTGGTTTACGTACATGGCTAATATTTTTAGCAAATATATTAGCATAAAAATAAAATAAAGCCTCTTTTCGCCGAAAATTTATTTTCACCCTGTTATGCGCCGTAGCAAAAAGGCAATAAAAGAGTTAGAGACTTCTGACAAATGGGTGATGGCTATCTACCTGTTAATCTCCGTTATAGTAGGGTACCTATACAATAACGTGATAAACTCCAGAGAAAGAGGTGCTATCATTTTTTTTTACGGTTATGGCACACAATTCTTTTTGTATATGCTGCAATACAAGGCTATCCGCAAGCCTTTGGTTTATATATTTTGGTTCATGATAGGCCTGGCCCATCTGGCTGCCTATTTATTGTTGAAACAAACCGATTCCTTTATACCGGAAATCATACTATTACGAAATACCATAATTCTGCTTGTACTTATCCAGTTGCTACGCTGGATAAGCTTACGTGTTCAGGGAATGGATTTGGTAGGAGCCCAAAGAGGGGGACGTGATATCTTTAATGAGCGGCGCATTACACTGTTCGACATACTGCTTACTTTTATTTATCTTGGTACAGTTCTGGGATTATTCTTCACCCCGTGAGATATTTTTCTGTGGTTTTCGCCGAAAATTTATTTTCGCGGCACCAAAAATCAGCTCACACATGAAAACCGTAGACAACTTCAACTTTGCAGGCAAACGCGCCCTGGTACGTGTAGATTTTAATATACCCCTAGATAAGCAGTTTAATATAACCGACGATAGCCGTATAAAAGGTGCTGTACCTACCATTAAAAAAATACTGAACGATGGTGGCAGCGTAGTGCTGATGAGCCACCTGGGCCGACCGCTTAAAAAACTGAAAGAAGATGGCACTGTTGACTACGCCAAGCATACCCTTAAACATGCTGTAGCAAGAACGAGTGAACTACTGGGAGTAGATGTAAAGTTTGTGGGCGACTGTGCAAGCGATGAGGCCTTTGCTACATCGGCAGCATTAAAAGCCGGCGAAGTACTGTTATTGGAAAACCTTCGTTTTTATAAAGAAGAAGAGAAAGGCGATGCCGGCTTTGCCGAAAAACTGAGCAAGCATGGCGATGTATACGTAAACGATGCCTTTGGCACCGCCCACCGTGCACATGCCAGCACCACTATAGTGGCTAACTACTATACAGCCGAAAATAAAATGTTTGGTTACCTGATGGCCAACGAAGTTGCCAGCGCCGAAAAGGTATTGAAGAGTGGCGAAAAACCTTTTACCGCCATACTGGGTGGCGCTAAGGTTAGCGACAAAATATTGATTATAGAAAACCTGCTGGAGAAAGCCAACAACATCATTATAGGTGGTGGTATGGCTTATACATTCTTCAAGGCACAGGGCGGCAACATTGGCACCTCGCTGTGCGAAGATGATAAACTGGAACTGGCACTGGAGCTGATTGCAAAAGCTAAAGCCAAAGGCGTAAACCTGCTGCTACCGGTAGATAGCGTACTGGGCGATAAGTTT
>JBJOOW010000203.1:0-2519 GCA_046051095.1 Bacteroidota bacterium
AAGAACTTATCTATTATGCATAGCATGTTGAGCTTTGTAATATCTATGTTGCTGGTGTTTCGTACCAATAGTGCGTACGACCGTTGGTGGGAGGGGCGCAAACTTTGGGGCGCACTGGTAAACAATAGCCGTAATCTGTCTATGAAACTTAATAGCATTTTGCCCGAAGAGGATACGGCAAACCGTTCATTCTTTTCTGTAATGATACCCAATTACGCAGTGGCCTTAAAAAACCATTTACGTAACGCCTTTCATCCAAGCGAACTGCAAAAGCATCCTTATTTTGATTTGGAAGGACTTAAACCAGATAATCATCAGCCCAATTATCTGGCCCGTACTATTTATAATCGTATACACCAGCTTAACCGCGATGGGGTAATAAACAATGAACAGCTTATTTACTTAAATGCTGAGTTGGCTTCGTTTACCGATATATGCGGCGCCTGCGAGCGTATTAAGAATACGCCTATACCTTTTTCGTACAGTATATTTCTTAAAAAATTCATTTTCTTTTTCGTAATGACCTTACCATTTACCATGGTGTTTTCGCTGGGGTATTATTGTATACCGGTAGTAGCATTTATTTTTTATGCACTAACCAGCATGGAACTTATTGCAGAGGAGATTGAAGACCCTTTTGGCCACGATGAAAACGATTTGCCTACCGAAACTATCAGTAAAAATATCCGCAAGGCTGTACACGAAATATTTGAATTAGGCCGCGCTTAGTTAAGCCGTAGTGCTACCTGTTCGGTACATAAGCCTTTAGGCCCCTTGTACTTAATTTCTGTAATGTATAGTACATCATCTTTGGTCATTCCTTTTACGGCTTCAACCAGTTTGGCGCATTCGGCCCATTCGCCTTTTACCAGTACGCCCGAGTTACTGGTTACCCATTTTAGCCCTGTAACCGGTACTGTTTTGTTGTTTCTGGTATCCAGCAGTTGCAGGCTGCAAAACTGGTTCAGGTCATCGGCACTAACTTTATCATCGTAGGTAAATTGTTTGCCGTTTAGCAGTAGTACACAATCGCCGGTTTGCTGGGCAAATGCGGTATAGATGGCAAATAGCAGGATAAAGGCTATTAGATGTTTCATAATCTGGGTTTTAAACAGGGTATTATTGGCTGTTTCAGTAGTGAAACTACTCATATATCCTTACTTTTCTTAGCTACTCTTTTATATTCGCAGTCTGTTACATTAAAACCGATATAATAAACCGAAATGATAAAGATTACTCTGCCCGATGGAAGTGTTCGTGAATACAACGAAGGGGTTACTGCTTACGATGTGGCTGCAAGCATCAGCCAGGGACTGGCCAAGGCCGTATTAAGTGCCGAGGTTAATGGTGAAGTTTGGGATTTAACCCGTCCGATAACGACAGATTCGGCAATTAAACTGCTTAAGTTTGAAGATGAGTGGGGTAAAAAAACCTTTTGGCATTCATCGGCCCACTTAATGGCCGAGGCTATAGAAACACTGTTTCCGGGGGTGAAATTCTGGGTAGGTCCACCGTTAGAGCATGGTTATTATTACGATATTGACCTGGGTGGCCAAACACTTAGCGAAGAAGACCTGCAAAAGGTTGAAAAGTTAATGGGCGAACTGGCTAAACAGGATAACAAATACATACGTAGCGAAATGCCTAAAGCCGAAGCGGTGAAATACTTTACCGAAAAAGGCGATGAATATAAGCTTGACTTGCTGGGTGGGCTGGCTGATGGTGAGATTACTTTTTATAAGCAAGGTAACTTTACCGACCTGTGCCGTGGGCCGCATATACCATCTACCGGTTATATTAAAGCAATTAAGCTGCTAAACATAGCAGGTGCTTACTGGAAAGGTGACAGCAACAACAAACAGCTAACCCGTATTTACGGTATTACCTTTCCCAAACAACAGCAGTTAGATGAATACCTGGCAATGCTGGAGGAGCAAAAAAAGCGCGACCACCGCGTAATTGGTAAGGAGCTTGAGATTTTTGCTTTTGATGATGAGGTTGGTCCTGGCTTGCCATTATGGTTACCAAAGGGTGCTGCCCTGATTGAAAAACTGGAGACGCTTGCTAAGAAGAATGAGCACGAGCAAGGTTATGTACGCGTAAAGAGCCCACACATAGCTAAAGATGCGCTTTACCTGCGTAGTGGACACTTGCCGTACTATGCCGATAGTATGTTTCCACCAATGGAACTTGATGGTGCCAAATATTACTTAAAGGCCATGAACTGTCCACACCACCACAAAATATTTGGTGCTACCCCTAAAAGCTACCGCGATATGCCTTTGCGTTTTGCCGAATACGGTACTTGCTACCGTTACGAGCAAAGTGGTGAGCTGATGGGCCTTATGCGTGTGCGCAGCATGCAAATGAACGATGCGCACATTTACTGCACCAAGGATCAGTTTGAGGAGGAGTTTATGAAGGTAAACGAGTTGTACGTTAAGTACTTTAAAATATTTGGTATAGATAAGTACCAGATGCGTTTTAGCAAGCACGCCCCTGAAAAGCTGGGACAGAAG
>JBJOOW010000204.1:0-4407 GCA_046051095.1 Bacteroidota bacterium
AACCCCCTGGTTTTGCGGTAACCGCTTTTATATTGCGCGCTTAATGGTAAACTCTATCAGTTGTTCAACCGAGTTGCGCGATTCGCTTTCCGGAAACTGATGCAGCAGCTTTAGTGCTTCATCGCGGTATTCAATCATTTTCTGCGTAGCATAATCCATACCACCGCTGGCGCGTACGGTATCTATCACCCACTTCACCTTCTCGGTGTTCTGGTTATCGTTCTTTACTACGTTTATTATTTTCTTCTTATCAGCACCCGATACCTTACCCAATGCATGTATCAGCGGCAAGGTCATTTTACGCTCTTTAATATCTATGCCGCGCGGCTTGCCTATCTCGGCTTCTTCGTAATCAAACAGGTCGTCTTTTATCTGGAAAGCAATACCAATTTTTTCGCCCATCAGTTTCACGCGTTGTATCAGCGCATCATCTTTGGTGGTGGTACTGGCACCACAGGCGCAGGCCGATGCAATCAGCGAGGCTGTTTTGCCGCGTATAATTTCAAAGTACACATCTTCTTTTATATCCAGCCGGCGGGCCTTTTCCAATTGTATCAGTTCGCCCTCGGCCATGGCGGTAATAGTGTTGGATAGTATGTGCAGCAACTGGTACTGGTCATTTTCTATCGAAAGCAACAAACCTTTCGACAACAGAAAATCGCCCACCAGTACAGCTATCTTGTTTTTCCAGAGCGCATTGATAGAAAAGAAACCACGGCGCTGGTAACTGTCATCTACTACATCATCGTGCACTAAAGTAGCGGTGTGTAGTATCTCTACCAACGATGCCGCAGTGTATGTAGCTTCGTTCAGTTCACCACAAAGTTTAGCAGATAGAAACACAAACATCGGGCGCATCTGCTTGCCCTTACGGGTTACTATGTAATGGGTAATGCGATCGAGCAGCGGTGCTTTGCTTTTCATGCTTTCGCGAAAGCGCACCTCAAACTCATCCAGCTCGCGGGCAATGGGTTTCTTTATATCATCCAGGTTCAGCGACATCCGGTGGCGAATGTAACCCTATAAATGAAAATTGTTTACAAAATCAGCCGCATCTGTATTCATCAGTGTAATCCATCCGCATTTATCTGTGTAATCTCCTGTTTATTTATCCGCGTAATCACTTTTTAATCGGCGCAATCATCTTTATGTTAGCCATATGATTACCCGCGAACGCAACCTGATATTACAAAGCAAGCATGGCCGCCCTTTTCTGGTAGATGTGTACTACCAACCCGATGGGCAGCCCAAGCCCGTGGTAATTTTTTGCCACGGTTTTAAAGGCTTTAAAGATTGGGGCGCGTTTGATATAGTAGCCGAAAAGTTTGCCGCAGCCGGCTTTGTGTATGTTAAGTTCAACTTTTCGCACAACGGCACCACGGTAGACCACCCCATGGATTTTGTTGACCTGGAAGCCTTTGGTAACGACAACCTGAGCATAGAGATGGACGACCTGGGTGTGGTGATAGATTGGGTTTGTTCTGCGGCCTTTCCGGTTAAAGCAACCAATGTAAACACACAGCAGTTATACCTGATGGGCCATAGTCGTGGTGGTGGTATATCTATTTTAAAAGCACACGAAGATAGCCGCGTAAAAAAAATATGTACCTGGGCCAGCGTAAACGAGTTTAGCAAGTACTGGACACAGGATGAACTGGATAAAATAAAACGCGAAGGGGTGGTGTTTATAGGCAATGCCCGCACCAAACAAATGATGCCGATTAAATGGCAGATGTACGAAAACTACTTTGCCAACCTGCCACGCCTGTTTGTACCCGATGCCGTGCGTGCGCTTACTATACCGTTTTTAATAATACATGGCACCGACGATGAAACCGTACCTTACAGCGCAGCCGTAGAAATGCACCAGTGGAACAAAAGCGCGCAATTGTTTTTACTGGAGCATAGCAATCATAACTTTGGCACCCGCCACCCGTACACCGCTACCACATTAAACGAGGATATGGAAGACGTGGTTAACGCAAGTATCGATTTCTTTTCTTCAAATTGATTACGCTGATAACGGCGGTTGGATTACGCAGATTAATAAAGGGTTACTATCCATTTTCAGGCATCATACCAAACCATTATATGCATCGTGGTGTTTAACACAAGTATAGAACTGATTAAACTATGATTAGTTAATATTGCACCGTATTTAATCCCTGTATTTATCAGGTATTTTGTACTATCTGTGTAATCGATAATGAAATTATGATAAATATAGGAGGAGTAACCGAACACTTTAATCTGCCGTGGAACCTGGCAGTAGAAGAGAATAAATTTAAACAGGCTGGTGCCGATGTTAACTGGAAGTTTTTTCCCGGTGGCACCGGTGTTATGACCGAGGCCCTGCGCACCGGCGAGCTTGATTTAGCCATACTGCTTACCGAAGGTTTTATATCGGCCGCCGCTAAGGGGCTGAAAGCAAAAATTGTAAAAGAGTATATCACCTCGCCGCTGGGCTGGGGTATATTTACCGGTGCACAATCGCCGGTACACTCTATTTATAGTAAGCAGCCTAAAAAATATGCTATCAGTAAACTGGGTTCGGGCTCGCACCTTATGGCTATGATACATGCCGAGCAGCGCGGCGAAAAAGTAAACCCCGAAGACCTGATAGAGGTGCGCAGTATAGATGGCGCTATGGAATCGCTTACCAAAGGCGAAACACAAATATTTTATTGGGAAAAATACATGACCAAGGCTTACGCCGAAAAAGGTATAGTGCGCATGATAGGCGAGTTTAACGCGCCGTGGAGCAGCATGCTGGTAATAGCCAGCGATGATGCACTGGAGAACAAACGCGATGAAATAAACACCGTGCTGGAGGTAATAAACGAGCAAAGCATCAGCTTTGTAGCATCGCCGCACTCGGTAAAGCTGCTATGCGAACGCTTTAAACTTACCGAAGCCGATGCGTACACCTGGCTGCTCTCTACCGTATGGAGCAGCGACTACAGCATCCGCCTCCGCGGACTGGAAAACGCCAAACAGGCCCTTATAAAAATTGGCAGCGCCACCCCCGATTTAAACGTGGAAGACCTTTGCGATAAGGGGTTTATGTTGGTGTAACACTAACAACGCAAGCGCTAAACAGGCTGTTTGTATTTTTCCCCTCTTGAGAGGGATGGCCGGTGGCCCTGCACCGGCTGGGGTATGTTGCATTTTTATGCAGAATAAATACAATCTGTTTTATTACCGCCCCGCCCTTCGGGCACCCCATGTCGGAGCTATAAAACAGGAGGAGAGCCTGTACTACGGGCACCATAAACGCACCGGCTAGTTTCCTATTGTGTGGCAATGCCTTTTTAAGCAAAAACCGTAGTAGGTTTTGCGGAGCGGCTTGTCACCATTTTTGCTATCGGGAGTGAAGCATCTTGTACTGGTAATGTACTAACGAAGCTCTACTAGTTATTCGGTTTCGACTAATATGATAAATAGTACATAATAATTATTTGCTATTTTTATTTTTGGGAAACGAGGGTGCAATGAAAATGCCTGGCTACTCGCATGTAGCAGAAGGCGAGTATGTAGTGCTCTGTTACGAAGTCGGAGACTTCTATTTATTAAAACTTCCGAGTTGTCCTGCGGAACACTCGGAAGAACGGGGTAACCAACTAAAACTATGATTAGAAAAGCAATTGTATTTCATGCCGATATTCTTGGTTTCAAGGAAGCTTTGAGTGGTGATGATAAGCAACAAGAAGAATTATTGGCCAAAATGAAAGAGGCACTTGCCCAAGGCATTAACATGCTAAAACAGTATATAGAAGTGTTGGTTGTCTCAAAGATTAAAGTGGTAACTAACTATAAAATCTTTTCAGATAACTTATATGCCTCATTTGCATACGAAGATGATAATCTTGAATCTTTTAGCGATGCGTTTATTACCTGTATTCTCTTTGCACGAAGTTATTACTCTATAATGCTGGACAATAAACTCCCTATTAGAGGAGCAATTTCATATGGCAATGACTATTCGGACGAAGACATTATATTCTCAGTTGCATTAGTTAAAGCATATACTTTAGAATCTGAAAAAGCTAAGTATCCTAGGGTAATTATTGATGATAGCTTGGTTGAGAAGATTAAAAATGGCATAGCTATCAGAGGAGAACTTTTGAAAAAATGCTTAAACAATACTATTGTTCAAGACGTTGATGGGATTAGTTTTTTAAATCCAACAGGATTAAACAAAGATTTTGGCGTTAGCTTTGATGGGTATTCGGTAGAGCATTCTTATAAAGGGTTAATAGGTAGGGACTTGGAATTTGCCAGGGAAGCACTGGTTGTGATGAAAGAGAAAAATAGACCAAATGAAATTGCTAAATATGAATGGTTAATTGATATACTAACGTGGTATCTATTAGACCAGCAAGTAAAGAGCAAAAATAGATACGAAGT
>JBJOOW010000205.1:0-2869 GCA_046051095.1 Bacteroidota bacterium
GGCATCGGTAGCTTTTAAGCGGTTAAGCAGGTCGTAGCTAAACTTATAAGCCAGTGGTGCGTTCAGCACACCCACATTTACCGCCATGCTGGCAATGTTACCGTTGTACAGTCCTTTCTGCGCCAGCAAGCTTATATCCGCCTCTAAATGGTTAGCAGCCGTTATGGTACCACCCCAGGCTATTGGTTGAAAATCGCCATCGTAATAGCCCAGTGTAAAGCCAAATCTGTCGCGCGCAGTAAGCGCACCTATGCCATCGTGGCCGGGGTCGGTAGCAGTGGTAAGGGCACTACTGTTTACGCCCTTCAACCACCCTTGTAGGGTGTAAGTGTAATCGAGTCCCTGTACGCTCTGTCGGCCGGTTATTAGGTTACCACCCAGCTGCGTACGTGCCAATGGCCCGTGCAGGTAGTATTGGTAGTAGGCATCGTGGTCTTCTACCACATTATCGCGGCTGGTATATACATCGGTAATACGGTTATCGCCGTCGTATTCATAACGGTGTATAAACTGGTCAGGCTGGCCGCGCTGGTAAATTACCTGGTTAACCTTGCCGCTTAATAGGTCGTACCGGTATTCCAGCGTTTTCTTATCGTGGCCAATAGCTGCAAGTGCGTTGTTAACCTGTATCAGTTTATCTACGTTACCGTGTATATCGTAGCTATAATGCGTTGCCGATTGGAACGTAGCTACGTTATGGTCGTCTACATCTTCGTAGGTGGCGTGTGCTACCCGGTTACGCAGGTATTTGCCGCCGGTGGTGTAAATATCTTCATCGTAATACGTGCGGGTAAGCTGTGTAGCATTGGTTGTAGAGTTAAGATACGTATACCAGTACATGGTAGGGTCCATACCCAGCGCATCCCAGTTACCATATATACTCATATCTACGCCATCAAACTGGCCCACCTCTTTAATACGTTGTAGTGGGTCGTACAGCGTGTAGGTAAACTGGCCCAGCGGGCGTTGCTTGGCATTTTCGCTAAATACAAGCTTGCCTATACGGTCGTACCAGAAACGTGAAGTGCCGGCATCTGGCGTGCGTTGTTCTACTACCTGGTTAAGGGTATTGTACCTGTAAACGGTAGGCAGCAGGTGCGGCGTTGGTGTAGTGTCCAACTGCGATTTAAAGCCAGATGGTGGTATGGTTTTAACCAGGTTGCCACCCTGGTCGTAATAGTAAAGCGTGTAGTGGTATTCGCCATTGGGGTGGGTGTAGTCAAAGTTTTCGTGTTTATACGCGCCCAAACACTTTTCTATGTATTTGTTTACAAAATCTTCGTGCAGGTTGCGCAGGTACTCTTCGTAAGCGTAAGCCGCATTGTGGTAGGCGTACTCCTGCATTACCTCAAAGCAACTATCTTCTGCCTCGGGGTTAATAGGTGGCAACAGCGGGCGGTTACACAGGGTAGGCCCCTCGGTACCGGTACAATGCCTGTACTGGCTTAGCAATTGCGGCCAGGTTAGCGGTGTGCCAAACAGCTGCTGGGTCATGTTTACAGTAACCTCTGTAGTATCTGCCCTGGCAAACGATACAAATACATGCTGCAGGGTATTGTACACCTGTATTATTGAGTCGCACGGTGTAGTAACCGGTGCACAGGTATCGGGACAAGGAAAACCACAACCAGCCAATAGCTCACATATCTCGGCATAGGCTACCGGTCGGTCCATAATTTGTGCAAAGGCCATTTCTACAACCCAGCGCGGCACGCAGGTATCGAAACTTGCAAAAAAGGCTCCGAAATTACGCATGGCAACTTCTACGTTATGGTTGCAGGTATTCTGGCACGAATCGAGTTGAATATAGAACTGCTCTTGGGTTATCGAATCGCCGGTTAAATAGGTATAAAACAGGTTGATGATATACGAGGTGTCGCGTGCACCATAGTTTACAAATACCGATTGTGCTGCCTGGTTTACCTGCAATATTATATCGCAAGGGGTAACAGGGCCGGCGCAGGTATCGGGGCATTGTATACCACAGTTACTTAGGTTACCGCAAATATCGGCATAGTGCAAGCCCTCATTCAGCAAGCGCTGGTATATAAATTCTATAGCCCAGGCAGGTGTGCACTCGCCATAGCCGGTAAAGAACGGGCTATACTCATCCCATATCTGTATGTTGCTGCTGTCGCAGGTTTGTTTCTGGCAACTATCGCGCATTTGTAAAAACTGCCATTCGGGCACCTGGTAGCCAAAATATGCCTGCGATAGATACCAGTAAATCATTCCAAATGGTGTATTAGCAGTAAACGGATGATCTTTATAGTATTCGTACAGTTCGCTAAATGCAATAACCGAATCGCAAGGTATAGGCCCAACCGGTGGCACCACACATGTATCGGGACATGGTATATCGCAGGAAGCAAACATACTGCATATTTCCTGCGTTGTTGCTGGGTGGTCTCTATTTTCACCTAAGTTATTGTATAGGTATGGAATTACCCATGCCGGTACACAGCCATCAAAGGTTGCAAAAATTGCCAGCACAGCACTTCGCTGAGCCGAATCGTACATACAAGGGCGTGGTACACATCTGTTAATCATAGATTGCGCCTCAACCAGCGATACTGTGCGGTTAAAAATATAACTAAACACTTCTGCCAGCACCTCATCGCTATCACCAACCGAATAGTTGGCAATAACATTAAGGTATGTTTGGTATGCCAGTTTTGCAGTATCGCATTGTCCTATAAGGCTATCGGTACATACAACAGGGCATGGTATTTCACAGGTGGCAAGTAAATTGCACCATTCTTCATAACTCATATCAAAACCTGTAACTCCATTCATAACCCCTACATAAACATTAATATGTATGCAGGAATCGAAACTACTGAACAGTGTATCCAGGGTGGTTATTACA
>JBJOOW010000206.1:0-3359 GCA_046051095.1 Bacteroidota bacterium
TTTGTTTGCACCCGTTGGTGTGCGGCAGCTAATAAGGTTATTGATGATGTTCTTTTAAAACAATGCAACGGTATGACATTACCGCATGCATAAATTATAAAACGTTTCTCGTGGGTTGAGAAAACAACAGGGGTTGGTTTGTGCAAGCAGGCTGCCCCTGCTTGTGCCCCGAAAAACAACGTCTTTCTCGTGGGTTGAGAAAACAGTCGGGGCGGGCCTGTAGTACAGGCCTGTTCCCGGCATTTTTTATCCTGCAAAAGATTTTCTCGTGGGTTGAGAAAAACGCAAAGGCAGGCCTGTGTAAACGGGCTTGTCCTTTGTCTCAATCAACACATGGAGTAAAGATTTCTCGTGGGTTGAGAAACAGCAAGGGTGGGTTGGCGTAAGCTAATCTGCCCTTTGTTGCTTTATGCGGTTATTAATTGCTGTTCATCTGCTCGGATAGCAGTGCCAGAA
Source organism: Bacteroidota bacterium (assembly GCA_046051095.1). GTDB lineage: Bacteria > Bacteroidota > Bacteroidia > Chitinophagales > LD1 > Bog-950. The sequence goes on from JBJOOW010000206.1 coordinate 457, forward strand.
AAATAAACGGTGTAATAATTACTACCGAAAGGGCGGTCCAGCTAACCTGGTGGTATTTGTTCCAGGCATCTATTAACGAACTGCCGTGGCTGTTTAACTGCTGCACCAACAATATAAAAAACAAGTAGGCAAACCATTTAGGCCTTTTAAGCAGGCCGTAAACGCAAAATGTATTTATAACCACAAATGCGGCGTGGCGCCATTTAGGTGCATCGTTTACATGGTGAAATAAACCAACCATATGGTATATAGCTGCAATGGCAAACAGCGCGGCGAAAAACCAGAAGATGTATTTTTTCATAGGTAGCTGTTGGATGCTTTTAGCGAAAGGCCGAATACTATTGCCGTGGCCAGGTTAATAAAGGCAGGCCTTATATAGCCGCCTATTGGTGCCGGCAACAGGTAAAGCGGTATTAATACCAGTATGGTTACTACCAATGGGTTACAGTATTTAAGCCAAACAGGGTAAGCAGGGTTAAGTGCCAGCTTAAAAAACAATATACTGCCTGCAATAAAGCCGGGTACCCCCATATACGATATCAGTTCGAGATAATGGGTGTATTGCTGTAATGTTGCCGTATTTATATGAGGACCGCTTTCGGGTAATGCCAGAAAATAATAGCCCGCATGAAAGGCCCCACCAAAAAACATAGTGCTACATAGCGCTATAAAAAGTAAGCCTGCCTGTGCTTTATGGGCTGGTGTAAACAACTGCCTTAGGTGCCAGTAGCCAAAGCAAATAAAGAATGAGGCTACCAGGCCCAGCAGTGTGCCCGCCTGCGCGCGCTGCATGCTAACCATGCTCATAGCCCCAAAGCCCGATAAATCGTAATAGCTGCCGCAAACAGGCTGGCCCAGTAATATAATATCGGCAAGTGCCATGGTTAGGGCGCCGGCAATACCTATATAGGCATACATTTTCATGCAAGTGGTTTTGTGTGAATTAATTAGCCAGCGGGGTATAACAGGATACAAACGTACGTAAACAAACTGTTATTTGAGTAAAACAATCAAAATGTGGTTTAGTATATGGGGGGGAACGGGCAACTTTTACCACTACCTGCCGTAAAATATAATACGAACAAGCTGAATATTATGAATAAACCACGCATTAGGAAGATAGAGAAGGACCAATTGAAAGAGTGTGCTTTTGAAAAGCCTGCCGCCAGCTACGACGACTTTGAGTTGCGCGAACGTAACCGCAGGCTATATCTGGCCATGCTGATGGGTAATAATTTTCAGAGTAAGGTGAAGATAGTGTTTAACACCAGCGAAGGTTACCGCGAAATAGTAACTACTGTATGGGCCACAACCGAAAAGTACATATTGCTACAAGGTGGTTTTAATATCCCCATCGAAGCTATATCGTACGTAGAGATGGATAGCTCACAACAAAATACTTACCGGATTTTCTAGCAGCGTTTTAAGCGATTGCAGGAACTTTGCACCCATGGCGCCATCAACAACGCGGTGGTCGCAGCTTAAGGTTACTTTCATTCTGTTAGCCACTTTTATTTCGCCGTTAATTACAGCAGGCTCTTGCCTTATAGCACCTACTGCAAGTATGCAGGCATCGGGTGGGTTTATAATAGCCGTAAATTCTTCTATACCAAACATACCTAAGTTAGATATGGTAAAGGTGTTGCCCTGCATTTCGGCTGGTGCAAGCGCTTTGGTAGTTGCTTTCTCGGCCAGTGCTTTTGCCTCGGCCGATATTTGTGCTACGGTTTTGTTATCGGCAAATTTAATAACAGGTACCAGCAGGCCATCTTCTACAGCTACAGCCATGCCTATATGTATATGGTCGTTGTAACGAATGGTATCGCCCAGCCAGCTACTGTTTACATTTGGGTTTTGCCTTAACGCCAGTGCTACTGCTTTTATTACTATATCGTTAAACGATACTTTTTTAGGTAGTACAGCATTAAGCTGATTGCGAAGGCCTACGGCATTATCCATGTTTATATCCATGGTTAAGTAAAAATGCTGTGCTCCGTTTTTGCTTTCGCTCAGGCGCTTGGCTATGGTTTTACGCATCTGGCTTACACGTACCTCGCGGAAGCTCTCTTTGCCGGTAACTAAGGTTGTGGCTACGGTAGTAGTTGCTGGCGTTGCCGATACGTTTTCCAAATCGCGCTTGGTAATGCGGCCGTCTTCGCCGGTACCTTTTATGTTGGCCAGTTCAATGCCTTTTTCTTTGGCAATCATACGTGCCAGTGGCGAGGCTTTTATTCTATCGTTGCTGCTATCGGTTTCGGTAGCTTTAACTTCAACGGTAACGGCAGGCTCTTCTTTAGCGGGTGCGGTTTCTGTTTTAGTTTCTTGTTTAGCAACTGGTTGTGCAGCAGGTGCACCATTAAGCAGCGCGCTGAAATCTTCCCCTTCTTTACCTACCACGGCTATCAGGTCGCCTATTTTAAGTGTGTCGCCTTTTTTAGCGGCTACGTGTAATATGGTACCGTTGTAGTACGACTCCAGCGGTAGTGTTGCTTTATCGGTTTCTACCTCGGCCAGTGTATCGCCGCTTTTTATTTTATCGCCCACTTTAATAGTAAGTTCTGCCAGGAAACCTTCTTCCATGGTATCTGTCATGCGTCCCAATCGTATCGCTTCTGCCATAATTCTGTTTTTGCTGTAACGAATTTAGAAAATGCCCCTTAAAAACAAGGGGTGCCGGTTTACAGGTTGTTGGTAAGCCCGCGGTTTATTGCCTGCTGCATTTTTTGTTTCGCATCGGCGCTAAGTGTACCGGTGCTGTTGCCCACCTGTTTTGCCTGTGTATCGAGTATAGCGGCCTGCTTTACAAACCGGCGGCAAAGGTTGCAGTACAGCAGGTGTACCCATAGCCCTACCCGCTGGCTAAACGTAAGTTTGCCCTCTTTTTTTAACTCGTGCAGGTAAGT
>JBJOOW010000207.1:0-3164 GCA_046051095.1 Bacteroidota bacterium
CAGTGCGCAACTCTTGTGTAGCAAGCTCGGTAAAAAAGTTATTGAGGCGTTTTAGCATACAGCAAACCCCTAATGTAATGTTTTACGTTAAGCAAACGCAAAAACCCCAAAAAATTAATACTTAGGCATATCCGGGTCTATCTCATCGGCCCAGGCAAGTATCCCGCCCTCCAGGTTATACAAATTAGTATAACCATGATTTGTTTCGAGGTAGCTGATAACATTAGCACTGCGTTTGCCGCTGCGGCAATGCACTACTACCGGTTTATCTTTCACTATTTTATCAACGTTATCGGGCACTGTATTCATAGGTATAAGCAAACCACCCAGGTTACACACCTCAAACTCGTGGTCTTCGCGCACATCAACTAATTGAAAATCTTCTTTGTTATCAATCATCTGTTTTAGCTCGGTTACGGTTTTGCTTTTCATACTATGTTATTTTTTATCTGTGTTGTATTGCAAATATATAATTCAGGTTAATCTATAATCATACAGGCCCCAACGGTTACGTTAGTTCCCTCTTCAATAATAATAAAACTACCGGTTTCGCGGTTTTTGGTATAGGCATCAAAACACAGTGGGGCGGTAGTACGCAGGGTAATACGGCCTACATCGTTCATGCCTATACTCACGTTCTCGGTAATTCGGTGTAGCGAGTTTATATCCAGTTTATATTTAACCTCTTTCACCACCGCACGTACATCTTTGGTGGTATGTTTAATAGCATACTTACCATTTAACTGCAGGGGTTTATCACCCATCCAGCATACCATGGCTTCAATATCCTGCCCTTGCTTGGGTTGGTTACCCTGGCGCACTAACATGTCGCCACGGCTTATATCAATATCATCTTCTAACTGTATAGTTACCGATAGCGGCGCAAATGCTTCTTCTAACTCTTTACCGTCCAGCTCTACCGATTTAACCGTAGATGTAAAACCCGAAGGCAGTACCGTTACCTTATCGCCTTTGCGTATTACACCGCTCGAAAGCCGGCCTGCATAGCCACGATAATCGTGAAACTCATCGCTGTATGGCCTTACAACGTATTGTACCGGCATGCGCAGGTCTATATGGTTAATATCCGATGCTATGTGTATGTTCTCCAGCAGGTACATTAGTGTAACGCCTTCGTACCAGTCCATATTTTTCGATCGGTGCACCACATTATCGCCGTTAAGTGCCGAGATAGGAATAAAGTGAATGTCTTTTGTTTTAAGACGGGTGGCAAACTCGCGGTATTCCTGTACAATTTTGTTGTACACTTCTTCGCTGTAATCTACAAGGTCCATTTTATTTACACATAGCGCTATGTGGGGTATGCCCAGTAGCGAGGCTATAATACTGTGGCGGCGGGTTTGCTCTACCACACCCTGGCGCGCATCTACCAATATAATAGCCAGGTTGGCTGTACTGGCACCGGTCACCATATTTCGTGTATATTGTATATGTCCCGGTGTATCGGCTATTATAAACTTACGCTTAGGGGTAGAGAAATAACGGTAAGCTACATCTATGGTAATACCCTGCTCGCGCTCGGCGCGAAGGCCATCGGTAAGCAGCGCCAGGTTAACCGTGCTTTCGCCACGGCGGGCACTGGTAGCTTCTATATTCTCCAGTTGGTCTTCAAATATCGATTTAGAGTCGTACAACAAACGGCCTATCAGCGTCGATTTACCATCATCTACACTACCTGCCGTTGTAAAACGCAGCAACTCCATATTCAGGTAACTGTTGCTGTCAAACTTCTCTGTCTCAGTATTCATCGTATTCATCAGTTATTTTGTCTTTAACTATCTGGTTTTTATTCCACCTCTGTCCCGATAAAATCGGGACACCTCCGCCAGCGGAGGACAAACAGCCTCCGCCACTCTCACATTCAGTGTTTTAGAAATAGCCTTCTTTCTTCCGGTCTTCCATACTGGTTTCGCTGCGCTTATCATCGGCACGGCCACCACGTTCGGTAGTACGCGAGCTGGCTACTTCCTGTATTATATCATCCATTGTAGCAGCGGTAGAAAAAGTTGAACCGGTACTGGTTATATCGCCTATAGTACGAAAACGCACCACACGCTCTTCGGCCTGCTCGGTTGGTTTCATAGGTATAAACGGCGACTCGGCCAGCCAGGTACCATCGCGGTTAAATACTTTACGCTTGTGCGAAAAATACAGCGATGGCATCTCAATACCTTCCATAGCCAGATATTGCCATACATCCAGCTCGGTCCAGTTCGATATCGGAAACACCCTGAAATTCTCTCCCACATGCATACGCCCGTTAAACAGATTCCACAATTCGGGGCGCTGGTTTTTAGGGTCCCACTGGCCAAACTCATCGCGGTGCGAAAAGAAACGCTCTTTGGCACGTGCTTTCTCTTCATCGCGGCGGGCACCACCTATGCAGGCATCAAATTTATATTTCTCTATAGTGTCTAACAGAGTTGTGGTTTGCAGCCGTATGCGCGATGCGCTGTAACCTTTCTCTTCTGTTACACGGTTGTTGTCTATGCTCTCCTGCACCGAACCTACAATAAGCTTTACGCCCAGTTTTTTCACCAGGTTATCGCGGTACTCTATTGTTTCGGCAAAGTTGTGGCCGGTATCTATATGTACTAACGGAAAAGGAATAGCCGCCGGGTAAAAAGCTTTTTTTGCCAGATACGTTACCAGTATCGAGTCTTTACCACCACTAAACAATATAGCAGGGTTCTGAAACTGGGCCGCTACCTCGCGTAATACATAAATGCTCTCGGCTTCCAGCGTTTTTAAATGGTTAAGTGTATAAGCCATTACTGTTTTAAATTTTGGAATGTTGATTTTGGATTTGCGGAAGCACAAACGTTATTACCTGCGCCACACTATCCTCTATTGTTTTGTTTTGTGTAAGCACCTCCAGCGCTGGGTTTACAGGCGCATCAAAAGGGGCATTAATACCGGTAAAGTCTTTTATCTCTCCACGGCGGGCCTTGGCATACAGCCCTTTTACATCGCGCTTTTCGCACTCTTCTATCGGGGTATTAATAAATATCTCTTTAAAATCCTGCTCGCCTATAATAGTGCGGGCCAGGTTGCGTATATCGTTAGTTGGCGATACAAAACTACAGATAACAATAACACCGTTGGCTACAAACAGCTTTGCCACCTCGGCTATGCGGCGTATG
>JBJOOW010000208.1:0-2662 GCA_046051095.1 Bacteroidota bacterium
CTGTGGGGGTAAATTACCGGGTTGCTGGCATTGACCAACCGCTATTAAACTGCCATCAGGTAATACATCTATATCGGTTAAGTAATTTCTTACCAATGAAGTATTGATTCCGGTATATATACGTTCCCATACGACACTTCCTGTTGGTGTAAGTTTAACAATCCACCCATACAATACAGTCGTATCATTTTCATGACTAAACGCCTGTCCACAACCAACAATACTACCATCAGCAAATTCTTCTACATCCGTTATGCCAGTGTAAACGCTTCTATATCCGCCATTAAATGTCCACAGTTTTCCAAACGAGAAATCAATTTTTGTTATGCTGCCAGTATAAGCTACCGTATTGCCAATTTGTAAATACTTTTTTTGCCCCCCATACACAAAACCACCATCCTGCGTTTGCAACAAACCTTCTGCGGCGTATGTACTGTCGCTGGAGTCGAACCATTGCCGTACAAGGTTCCCGCCGGTATCTACCTCCAGCAGCCAGGTATTTGAATGCTCTATTTGAGGGAAAACTATCCTGTTACGAAGGGCACCAATCATAATGTTGCCATTAGATAGCTTTATGATTTTGCGACCATAGTCGATTTTATATTGGTTGAAGCTTCTCTCCCAAATACGGTTGCCGTTAGAATCTATTTTAACCAGTATAACATCAGCGTTATTGCTTGTAGTAATAACACCGGTAATGTAATAGCTATTTTCATCATACTGCATGATACTGTACGACCTAAAAGCAGTAGCATTAGGTGTTGAATATTCATACAGTATAATTGAATCGAACGATTGATTCGTTTTTAAAACCAAAAGGCGAGGCAAGGAATCCCGCGAATACCCTGCATAGACTAGTTCATTTTTATCATTCTTAATAAGTGCGTTATAAAATGCGCTATATCCCTTTGTGGCAGAATCGTAAATAATTCTATGATCTAGCAAATAGCCATTGTTATCAATTTTCGCCAAAACTATTTGATCAAAGTTTAACGAATTGACGTCTGATGTTACCCCTACTACCTGATTTACATCTGTACTATATTCTACACTACTAAATAACATGGTAGGCCTATCTTCAATATAGGTCTTGTTCCATAGCTGAGCATTACATCCAAGTGTAGTCACCAACAAAAGCAAACACGTTACAAACCTTACCATACCTGCAAGATAAGTAATTAAAATATGGTATATAAATAGTAGTGGTTTGTACGGGCAGCTACTACACCACCGGCTCGTTCTCGTTGGGGCTGGTGCTTACGGGTGTGGTGGCCGGTTCGGTTTTAGGTTCTTCTTTAAAAAACCATTTCTGAAAAATAAGGATGATGAACACACCTATGGTAATAGCCGCATCGGCTATGTTGAAGATGAACGGGAAGAACTCGTATATCTGTCCGTTATACTTAAAGTTAAACAGGCGTACGTGTATCATATCTACTACCAAACCCTGCATAAAACCGGCGTAGCCTTTTGGGGGAAACAGTTTAGCCACACCCATGTAGCTATCGCTGAATATAAGCCCGTAGATGCTGCCGTCTATCATATTACCAATAGCACCGGCCAGTATAAGGCACGATGCGGTAATAAAACCCCAGTGTGCTTTTTGCTTTAGCAGGTAGTATATAAAGTAAATGCCACCGCCTACGGCTATAGAGCGGAACGCACTCAAAAACAATTTGCCCCATACACCCGGTAGCACCATGCCAAAGGCCATGCCGGGGTTTTCGGTAAAGTGCAGACTAAGCCAACTGGTAAGGGTAATCTCCTGCCCCAGAAACATGTTGGTTTTAACCCAAAACTTGGTTATCTGATCGAGTATTAAAACTACTACTACTATTAATACGGGTTTGTACGCTTTCATTTAGTTTGATTGCATAAGTTAATGTACTTCAATATCGTTTCTTCACTCTCTTTGTTTGCTTCGGCCTGGTATTGCTTTTGCAGTTCGGGCCAGGGTGCCAGCGCAGCCAATACATACTCTGCACTGGCATAGCCCGATTTACCGGTTTTCATATCCATAATATACAGGTAGCGTTTGCCGGCCTCGCTGTTCTCTACCGAGCCACTGCCCATTAACAACGTAGCAAAAGCCTCGCCCGATGTACGCGCCCCGCGGAACGCCATAAAGTTACTACCGCGCAATGTTATACCTACATAGGCGCCCTGCAGGTCGTGCTTGTTGCCGTTCAGGTACAGGTTTTTGCCATCGCAGTAGGCAAACATATCGCTGCGTATTTCTTTTTTGCTAAGGCAATCGTTACTGCTGCTAAGCGTGTAATCGTTGGATTCGAAACCCAGAAAGTTGCCGCCTTTTTTAATACCAATCTGCAGTTTGCAATGCTTGGTAGGCGCTTTGGTTTGCAGTTCTTCTATACTCATATAACAGCCTGCCGGGTACACCGTATCCTGCTGGGCGGCTACATGCAGCGTAGCTATAAGCGTAAGTAACAAAAGCAGTTGGCGCATTAGTTAAGCTCTACTTTTACGTGTAATACTTCTTCGTTCAGTTCCACTTCATCAAAATCGGGCAGCGTATCTACCAGTACAATTTCTTTAGCCAGTATCTCGTTGCTTATGTACTCTTTAAACTGTGTAAGCGTAGCCTCTAAGGTAGCGTTTTTAACCACCGATACCTTAATGCGGTCCAGCACCTGAAAGTCTT
>JBJOOW010000209.1:0-4228 GCA_046051095.1 Bacteroidota bacterium
AATTGGCCCTGCCGAATCGTACACAACCGACCATGATGCACCACCATTAATAGTTTTAATGATAGAGCCCTGAGCAGGATAAGATCTACCACCTGCAACAATAGCAGTTTGTGCACCAGTGTACAATACTTTATTAAAATCGCGGTTAACAGGCGATGAAAGTGCTGACCAGTTACTGCCGCCATTGGTGGTTTTAAGTATTTTACCGTTTGTACCTACGGTTAAGCCAGTTGTAGAATCAACAAAATCTAACGATACCACCCACGATGTTACATTATCGCTAATGGCATTCCAGGTAAGGCCCGAGTTTTCGGTTGTACTAATACTTTGTATAGAATCGAGCGTAAAATTACCACCAACAGTAACCATGCTTCGCTTATTAAACAGATAGGCGCCGTTAACATCGCGGTAATTAAACGAGTTGGTTGTATACCACTGTTGCGAATAACCGGTAAAACACAACACAATAAATACTAAAAAGATACTTTTTTTCATAGCCTACCATTTTACATTTACTACACAATAAAGCAATTGTCAACATAAATATAAGTAGCTTGCGCTTAACTTAATTTACATTGGCAATACTAATTAAATTGTAATACTACAATTATGATTAAGATAATGTTACTACACAATCATCCTGCTCTACCATTACGCCTTCTTTAAGATAGACCCTTTTAATGGCTCCTGCTGCTGGCGCCGCAATAGTAGACTCCATTTTCATCGCCTCTATAACAAATAGAGGCTGATTTTTAGTTACAACATCACCTTCGTTAACATATACCTTTACCAGTTTACCCTGCAACGGCGCTCCTATTTCCCCTTCGCCAGATACTTTATAATGTTCCAGTTTCTGTACTTTAATGGTACGGTCACGTACCTGTACCGAACGTGTTTGCCCATTTATTTTAAAGAAAACATCGCGCATACCATCTTCATTAGGCTCACCCACATACATAAACCGGATAAGAAGATTTTTGCCAGGCTCTATACCTACAATAATCTCCTCGTTGGGTTGCATTGGATAATAGAACGATGGAGTTGGCAACATCCATATATCGCCAAAGTTTTTGCGGAACTGATAAAATTCATCAAACACTTTGGGGTACATTTTCATCGAGAGAAAATCTTCCATGGTAAGTTTATCATCGTACTTATTATGGAATGCTTTTAACTCGCGTTCAAAATCGGTAGGGCCTAAATGTTTGTTAGGTTTATCGGTATACGGTATTTCATCTTTCAAAATTATCTTCTGCAATTCCTTAGGAAACCCACCGTGTGGCTGCCCTAAATCGCCTCGAAACAACTGTTTAACCGAATCGGGGAAAGATAAAGTATCGCCTTTGGCCATTACATCCTCTGGTGTCAGGCTGTTCGATGTCATAAACAAAGCCATGTCGCCTACTACCTTACTGCTTGGTGTAACTTTTACAACATCGCCAAACATTTCGTTTACTACCTCGTAGTTATGTTTAATTGTTTCAAACTTATCCTCTAACCCCAGCGAACGCGCCTGCGGCAACAGGTTGCTGTATTGTCCGCCCGGTATCTCGTGATCATACACCTCGGCAGTACCTGCTTTTAACTCACTTTCAAACGGATAATAATATTCGCGCACTACTTCAAAATAGTTAGAATAAGCATTAAGCGACTTTAAATCAACTGGATTTTCGCGCTCGTGGCCTTTCATCATAGCCACTACCGAGTTAAAATTGGGCTGGCTGGTTAGGCCGCTCATAGATGCCAGTGCTACATCTATCACATCTACACCCGCTTCAATAGCTTTAAGATAAGTAGCCGCCTGTAGCGACGAGGTATCGTGCGTGTGCAAATGAATAGGGATAGATATATTCTTTGATAGTGCGCCTATCAATTCCTGAGCAGCATAAGGCTTAAGTAGACCAGCCATATCTTTTATACAAAGTATATGCGCGCCTTCGCCCTCCAGTTGTTTGGCAAGTTCTACATAGTAATTAAGGTTATACTTCTTATTCTTCTTATCATCCAGTATATCGCCGGTATAGCATATACATGCTTCGGCTATTGAGTTGGTACGCTCGCGTACTGTTTTAATACTCATCTTCATTCCCTCAATCCAGTTGAGCGAATCGAAAATGCGGAAGATATCGATACCGTTTTCGGCACTCTTTTCAATAAACTTTGCTACCAGGTTGTCGGGGTAAGCCGCATAGCCAACTGCATTACTACCGCGAAAAAGCATTTGTAGCAATATATTAGGAATAGCTGCACGAAGAAGACGCAATCTCTCCCATGGATCTTCGTGCAAAAAGCGCATGCACACATCAAACGTTGCGCCACCCCATACTTCCATCGAAAATACATCAGGGTGGTTTTTAGCAAAGCCAGAGGCTACAGCCAACATATCTGCATTACGCAAACGTGTAGCAAATAACGATTGGTGAGCATCGCGTAAGGTAGTATCGGTATAATGAATTTTCTTATCAGCCTTCAATCGTTTAACAAACTCTTCGCGGCCAAGCTCAGTCAATAAATCTTTACTGCCTTTAGGGTAAGCGCCATCTGGCATAGTGGGCACTACCGGTGTGCGGAACTTATGGTTAGGATTAAACGACTTTATATCCGGATGTCCGTTTACCTTCAACTCGGCCAGATAACGTACCAGTTTAGTACCGCGGTCTTTATCGTGGCCCCACTTAGGCACTAACAACTGAGGGTTGCGCGCAATAAAACCAACTGTTGCTTTACCGCTCTGAAACTCCTCATTCTCCATTACATTAACCAGAAACGGGATGTTGGTTTTAACACCACGTATGCGGAACTCCTGCAGCGTGCGGTCCATACGTTTGGTAGCACCTTTAAGGGTACGGCTCCATGCCGAAACCTTTACAAGCATGCTATCAAAAAACGGAGATATTTTTACACCGGGGTAAGAGCTACCCTCATCTAAACGAATACCAAACCCACCAGCATTACGGTATGCCACAATGGTGCCATAGTCGGGTTTAAAATCATTCTCCGGGTCCTCGGTAGTAACACGACACTGAATTGCAAAGCCATTACATTTTACATCGTCCTGTGAGTGAAGAAAAATTTGTGCATGTGTAAGTTCGCAACCGCTGGCAATAAGTATCTGCGAGCGTACGATATCTATACCGGTAATCTCTTCGGTAATGGTATGTTCTACCTGTATACGTGGGTTAACTTCTATAAAATAAACATTCTCGTCTTTATCTACCAGAAACTCAACCGTACCTGCATTGTTATATTTAACGTGGTTGGCAATTTTTAAAGCATAGTCGTACAGTTTAGTACGGGTATCGGGTTTAAGTGTGCTTGGTGCAACCTCAATAACTTTTTGAAAACGGCGTTGAACACTACAATCGCGTTCATACAAGTGAACAATATTACCATAGTTATCACCCAGTAGCTGTACCTCTATATGCTTAGGATCATCAACAAATTTTTCAATAAACACGGTATCATCACCAAAGGCTTTCATAGCCTCGTTTCGTGCAGCCGTAAAAGCTACACTCATCTCCTCTTCGTTGCGCACAACACGCATACCACGGCCACCTCCACCGGCAGATGCCTTTAACATTACCGGATAGCCAATGCGTTCCGCTTCTGCAATCGCATCGCTTAGCTTTTGCAGTTTTATGTTACTATCAGGTATTAATGGCACATTAACCTCGCGCGCCACCTTCTTTGCTGCTACCTTATCGCCAAGGCGCTCCATTACATCGGGGCGTGGACCAACAAATGTTATACCCTCCTCGGCGCAACGTTTAGCCAGTTGTACGTTCTCCGATAAAAACCCGTACCCCGGGTGAATAGCATCTATACCATTCTGCTTCGCCACCTTTATAATCTCTTCAATATCCAGATATGGCTTTAAAGGTTCGCTGTTGGGGCCAATCTGGTACGATTCATCTGCTTTATACCGGTGTAAAGAGTACCTATCCTCGTAGGTATAAACAGCTACTGTTTTTATCTTCAGCTCGGCAGCAGCGCGCAAAATACGGATAGCAATTTCGCCGCGGTTGGCAACTAATAATTTTTGAAACTTATGAGCAGGCATAGCACAATTTTAGTTTTAGTATGTATGCTTTAAGGCGAACTGCCCTAAGCAACATTACCGCGCTAAGGTAGAAGTAGTAATTAAACGGTAAAGGGGGTGTTGATTACTTTATTAAGCCTAAACACTCCCCTATTTAAACTGAGCCTCCAGTATTTTACGCTGCCAGTC
>JBJOOW010000210.1:0-3577 GCA_046051095.1 Bacteroidota bacterium
CAGGAAGCTCACCGGTTGCATCCTTTCATTACAGAGTGGGACGACCACGAGTTTGCCAACAACACTTATAAAGATGGAGCAGGCAACCACCAAGCAGAAGAGGGCGACTGGGAGCAGCGTAAAGCCACCGCACGCAAAGTGTACTTTGAATGGTTACCTATTGCTGATAACGATAAAGAGAGCGTGATACGCAAAATTGGCTATGGCAACATGGCGGATATTTTTATGCTGGATGGAAGGGTAGAAGCAAGGTGTAAGCAGTTAAATGGTCCCGATGATACATTGCTTACCTGCGAAACACGAACCATGCTGGGTAAGGAGCAAAGCGACTGGCTAACCACCGGCATACGTAACTCTACCGCACATTGGAAAATTATGGCCAATCAGGTTATTTTTTCGGAGGTAGATGCTCACCGGCTTTCTAAGAAGTATGCCATTAACCCCGATGCCTGGGATGGTTATCCGGTAGAACGTAATGCTATACTGGATACGTTGTATAAATACAACCAGCAAAACGTTATTATTATAACCGGCGATATTCATTCATCGTGGGGGTTTGATTTGACAGAGCACCCTAAAGATAAGCAACGCTATAACCGCAAAACCGGTAAGGGCGTAATAGGCGCCGAGTTTGTAGCGCCCAGTATTTCTACCAATGGCCTTGCCGAGCGTATACCTGCGCCCTTTGCCAAACTGGTTGGCAGCTTGATTAAAAACCGCAAAGCTACCCCACACTTAAAGTATATAGATTTAGTGTACCATGGTTACCTGTTGCTGGGCTTAGATAATGAAAAGACACAGGCTACCTGGGTATATTGCAAAACTATACGTAAACACTCGCAAGCCTACAAAGCCAATAAAAGCTACATTACAAAATACAATGCCAACCGATTGGTGAAGGTTAAAAGCAAGTAGAACAATTGGTTGTTTTTTAGTTGTTTAGCTGTGTAAAGGGCCTACGGTACTTGCTTTGGGGTTTTTCCCTTTATTTGTACAAGATTTAACGCAACAAAATTAAAGATATGAGTTACGACCTGATAGTTATAGGAAGCGGCCCCGGTGGTTATGTGGCTGCCATACGTGCATCGCAACTTGGCCTTAAAACGGCTGTAGTAGAAAAAGAAAGCCTGGGTGGTATATGCCTTAACTGGGGCTGTATACCTACCAAAGCACTGCTTAAAAGTGCGCAGGTGTTTGAATATATAAACCATGCAGCAGACTACGGAATAACTGTAGGCGCACCTAAAGCCGATTTTGGCGCAGTGGTAAAGCGCAGCAGGGGAGTAGCCGAGGGAATGAGCAAAGGCGTACAGTTTTTAATGAAGAAAAACAAAATTGATGTTATTACCGGTACCGGCAAGCTTAAAAAAGGCGGCAAGGTAGAAGTAACAGATACCACAGGTAAAAAAACAGAATATGCGGCCAAGCATATTATACTGGCAACAGGCGCGCGCAGCAAAGAACTGCCCAATGTAAAACAGGATGGTAAAAAGATTATTGGCTACCGCGAAGCAATGAACTTACCTTCACAGCCAGGTAGCCTGGTGGTAATGGGTAGCGGAGCGATAGGTATAGAGTTTGCATATTTCTATGCCGCGCTGGGTACTAAAGTTACCGTGGTTGAATTTTTAGATAACATACTGCCACGTGAGGATAAGGACGTGAGCAAGGAGATGGAGAAGATATTTAAGAAGAAAGGGATTGATATACTGACCGGCACTGCAGTAGAGAATGTGAATACCAGCGGCGTAAAGTGTGTGGTTAATACCAAAGCCAAAGATGGTAAAACCGGAAAAATAGAGTGCGATGTGGTGCTGTCTGCCGTAGGTATTAGCACCAATATTGAAGGTATTGGCCTTGAAGAGGCTGGTGTAAAAACCGATAAAGGCCTGGTGGTGGTAGATGATTACTACCGTACCAATGTGGCGGGTGTTTATGCTATTGGCGATATAGTAAAAGGCCCTGCCCTTGCTCACGTAGCCAGTGCCGAAGGTATTACCTGTGTAGAGAAAATAGCCGGCCATCATCCGGAGCCGATAGATTATAGCAATATACCATCGTGTACTTATTGTAGCCCCGAGGTTGCCAGTGTAGGGATGACAGAAGAGGAAGCCAAAGCAAAAGGTATTGCTATTAAGGTTGGTAAGTTTCCGTTTAGTGCATCGGGTAAGGCAAGTGCAGGTGGTGCTAAAGAGGGCTTTGTAAAAGTGATTTTTGATGCCAAATACGGCGAGTGGTTAGGTTGCCACATGGTAGGTAGTAACGTAACCGAAATGATAGCTGAGGCTGTGGTTGCCCGCAAGCTTGAAACTACCGGCCATGAGATTATTAAGAGTGTACACCCGCACCCTACTATGAGCGAGGCTATAATGGAGGCGGCGGCTGCAGCTTATGGCGAAGTAATACACCTGTAGCAGTATGAAAAAGGTAGTTGCGTTTTTAGCATTAACAGCCTTGGTTTTGCAGGCCTGCAATACGCCTGAGAAGTTATTGGTGCGCCAATGGAAACTGATTGATGTGGAGTTTAACGAGAAGGAGTACAACATAACGCTTGCCGATAAACCCGAAATGGTTAAACAGCTACGCGATAGTTGCCTGTTTATTTTTTATAAAGATCATACTTATTCGTTTAAGCTGCCACAACGTACTGAGGTTGGCACCTGGGAGTTTAGCCGTAGTAAAGACACTATTTTTACCAAAACCGAGCATGGCGGAGCGGCATCTAAAGTAAATGTACTTAGCAAAATTGCTCTGGATGTAGATTCGTATGCAGGTAATGCCAGTAAAATACATTATGTACTAGCACCGGTAGTAAATGTTGCAAAATGAAAAAGACTCTTTTCTTATCAATCATATGTTTAGTAGCATCGTGCACCAGTACCGAGAAGTTGCTTTGCCGAACATGGAAAGTAGACGATGTACAGTTTGTTGATGGTGGTGTTGGCTATAATAAACTGATGGCTGAAGCTATTGCCAATGAGCTTAAAAGTAATGTAACCTTTACGTTTGCCCGCGATAGCGTTTACCAGGTAAACAGCAATGGTAAAATAAGTACAAACAAGTGGTGGCTATCTAAAGACCGTAAAAGCTTTTCGGCAGTAGGGGTAGATGGTAGTGTAGTATCGTATAAAATTGAGCAGCTAAAGAACGGCTATTTTAAAGTGTACTTTCCTCCTATGGCAGGTACATCGGGTTACATTTTAACCTGTAGCCCCATTACTAAATAAAAAAAAGGTGAGCAGTTAACTGCTCACCTTTTTTTTATTAAAGAATATCTGTGTTATTTTTTAGGAGTAGTTGTTGTAGCTGGTTTGCTGGTAGCTGGTGAAGTTGCAGGTTTTGCTTCCACTTTTTTCTTATTCAGGTTATCCAGGTTGCCTTTTGCCAGTACAAACTCCGGGAAAATTTCAAGGGCCCGGGTAAAGTTCTGGCGCGCGGCTTCTTCCTGGTTTAATTCAAGCGCGCAAATGCCTTTTACGTTATAGGCTGCGGCTTTCATGGTAACATCCTGTCCGCCATTCTGCACACGTATATTTACTTTTTGTTTTTCCGATTCCGGGTTCGCAATAATCTGGTC
>JBJOOW010000211.1:0-4593 GCA_046051095.1 Bacteroidota bacterium
TTGTTAAACTTAAGCCCGTTTGCTATCAGGTTTTGGAAAACGTGGTGTAGCATACTGCTGTGTATTTCATCTAACACCGGCAATGGTTTAACCACAGTTATCTCAGCATTTTTCTCTTTTATTTTTTCGCCCAGTTCCATTTGTATGGTGCGTACCATCTGGTTTAAATCTACCGGTGCGGCAGGGGGCAGGTTACGGTCTACCCGGCAATAGCTAAGCATATCTTCAATCTGTTTGCTCAACCTGTCAGAGCTTTGCTTACTCATTTCCAGTAATTCTTTCGAGCCTTTAGGGCCAGTATCGCCAAACTGTTTAAGCAGCAGACTCATAAAACTGCTGATGTTACGTACCGGAGCTTTCAGGTCGTGGGAAATGATATAGCCAAACTGCTCCAGGTCTTCGTTAGAGCGTTTTAGTTCTATAGCCTGTGCGTTTAGTTTTTCGTTGGTTAGTGCCAGTTCTTTCTCGGTTTGGTAGTTATAGTAAGCCAGTATATAAATGGCCAGGCCCATCAACACAAATTTCATTAGTGTGTTTATCTGTATCATACCCAGTTGGGTGGCTAAATCGAGATTATAGGGCCTGAACATGGGATAGATAGCCTCGTACACATAAAACAGAATTACAGAAGATAGTACACTGCCTATTATATGCTTGTAATCGCGTACGTTAAACAGCAGGAAAGGGACGATGTAAGTAATGTAGAAAAACTCGTGTATGCGGCTTTCGTGGCCAACAAAACAGGCATTAATAAGTACAAAGCCGTTTACCACCCACAGGTAAACATGGCGCGATGCCTTGTTGTAACCTATATGGTTTAGGCCAAGTACCGATAGTATACATAGTACATCTATAGCCTGTAATAAACTAAGGGCGTAATTGCCGGTAAGTAACGAATGTGGTATGTAGGATGCTACTGCAAAGGTGGTTAATACGGCTACTACATTGGTATGGCGCACATACTTTGCCTCGTCGGCGGGTACGTTTTTATCGGCACCAACACTAATAAAGCAGGTCCAGAAATCCTGAAGATACTTTTTCACAAGCTGAGTGTTTAATCTGAACCATATACGGAGCAACTCATAAAACAGTTTACGGTTTAAAAACTATTACTTGTAAAATGATGTTAACTACCTGTTTTGATTCGGGTTATACAAGTATTTGTTTTTCTGCACGGCTACAGTTTTTACATTTGCGGCTGATAAACAAGTAGAAATGAACAAAGCGCATTTTGTATTAGCCGTTAGTATGTTGATGTTATTGGCAGCCTGCAACCCCAAACACGAGTGGATGAAGCGGAGCATAGAAAAGCAGGAGAATGCTGTAAACGAAATTGCCAAAACCGGCAAGGTAGATTCAATAGCTGTAACTGCATTAGTTAAAGATTATGAAGCTTTTGCCGATGCTTACCCAACCGATACATTAAGTGCTATATACCTTTTTAAAGCGGCAGATTTTTACCGTTATCTGCATCAGCCGCTTCACAGCATTCAACTATACTCGCGTGTGTACGATAATTTTCCAACGTTTGGCCGCAGGCCATACGCACTGTTTTTACAGGGGTTTATTTACGAAAATGAGGCTAACAACCCACATGCGGCTAAAGCCATGTACGAAAAGTTTTTACAGGAGTACCCCAACCACGTAATTGCTAAAGACGTACGGATGAACCTGAAATACCTGGGCAAAACACCCGAGCAGATACTGGCTGAGTTCCAGGCACAGGCTGTGATGGATTCGCTGGCAAAGGCAGATAGCCTTAAGCTGGCCAGCGGTAAGTAGTTTAATGGCTTAACACTCCGGTACGTTAATAGATACGTTGATGGCTAATCCGCCATCGGCAGTTTCTTTGTATTTGGCACTCATATCGCGTGCGGTTTCCCACATGGTTTTTATTACCGTATCTAACGATACTTTCATTTGCTCGGCATCGGCCTGCATGGCAAGCTGGGCGGCTGTAATGGCTTTAATAGCCCCCATGGTGTTGCGCTCTATACAGGGTATTTGTACCAAACCGCCTATGGGGTCGCAGGTCATACCCAGGTGGTGTTCCATAGCAATTTCGGCTGCCTGTAGTGCCTGTGCATTACTGCCACCAAGGCAAGCAGTAAGTGCCCCGGCGGCCATAGCACTACTTACACCAATTTCGGCCTGGCAGCCACCCATAGCTGCAGAAATGGTAGATCCTTTTTTGAATAAGGAACCAAGTTCGGAGGCTGTTAGTATAAAGTTGATTATCGCATCATCGTTATTACCACCGGCAAACAGGTGGTAGTACATTAATACAGCCGGTACTACACCTGCGGCACCATTGGTGGGTGCTGTTACCACGCGGCCGAAAGAGGCATTCTCTTCATTAACTGCCAATGCAAAACAGCTAATCCAGTTCATGGTATTGGTAAAGCTTTGGTCGGTACTTTTAATAGCCTTTATCCAGCCATCGAAACCACTGTACTGAGCGTTGCGCAGCAGCAAACGGTTCATTTTGGTAGCGCGGCGGGCTACGTTTAAGCCACCGGGCAATATCCGTTCATCGCTGTGGCAGCCGTTGTAAATACAGGTAAACATTACGTCTTTAATGTTCAGTATGCCTTTACGGGTTTCGGCCAGGCTGCGCCAGGCCTTTTCGTTTTCCAGTACCAGTTGCGAAATGGTAAGGCCGGCACGCATGCAGTTTTGCAGCAGGTCGTCGGCATCGTTTATTTCGTACTTAAGTTTAGCCGGCGTTTTATGTACAGCATCTTCGCCCTCTTTAACCACAAAGCCACCACCTACCGAGTAGTAGGTTTCTTCTTTTGTAGTACCATCATCAAAAGTTGCTTTAAACTTTAGTGCATTGGGGTGGTAGGGCAGGCTTTCGCTTTTCAAAAAAACAATGTCTTTATCGGTATCAAAATCAATTACTGCTTTACCTGCAAGTGCTATTTTTTTACCTGCCTTAATATCGTCAATAGTCTTGTTTAAAATAGTGGTATCAAACGTTACCGGGTCTTCGCCATTAAGCCCCAGTATTACGGCTATATCGGTGCCGTGGCCTTTGCCGGTTTTTGCCAGCGAGCCATACAGGTATACGGTAACGGCAGTTACCCCGGCCAGTTTGCCTGCTTCGTTAATCTCGTTTAAAAAGCGTTCGGCGGCGCGCCAGGGGCCCAACGTATGCGAGCTGCTGGGGCCAACGCCTATTTTAAAAATATCGAATACACTTAGTTCTTCTTTTGCCATAGCGTACCGAAGTTAGTAATGTATTTTTTGAATTTACCGACTGTTAATCATCATATTAACAGGCTGAACTAATCTTGTCTGTTTATTGTTTATTTGTACTGTTATGGAAATAGCAAGACTGGAAAGTGCCGGCAAAGTTTACAAAAGCGGGGATAGCGAGGTGGTAGCCTTGCAGCCTACCGATTTTAAGGTAAACAAAGGCGAACTGGTGTTGATAATAGGTCCGTCTGGTTCGGGTAAAACTACCCTGCTATCGTTATTAGGTTGTGTAATTTACCCCACCCAGGGCAACGTATGGATTAACGGCACCTACACCAACAAACTGAACGATGCCGAAATGGCCGGTGTACGCTTAAATAATATAGGTTTTGTGTTTCAGAGTTTTAACCTGATAGCGCCGCTGAATGTAGAGGAGAATGTAATGCTGCCACTTACGCTGCAGGGTGTATCGAACGCAGCAGCAAGGCCCAAAGTTATAAAGGCGCTTGAGCTACTGGGTATGACCCACCGGCTAAAATCGCTTCCCAAAATGCTATCGGGTGGCGAGCAGCAACGGGTGGCAATAGCCCGTGCGCTGGTATCGGACCCGCCTATGTTGTTGTGCGATGAGCCTACGGCCTCGCTGGATGTAAAATCGGTAGGTGTGGTAATGAAACAACTACAGGACCTTGCCCATATAGGTAAAGGTGTAATAGTAGTAACGCACGACCAGCGGCTGGTGCCGTATGCCAACAGGATAGTAGAAGTACAAAACGGAGCTGCCAGCGAAGTGTCGCAATCGGAATATCTTAAAAATTTATCGCACCATTAAATTATAAAGTAGATGAAACAACTTTGGTTATTGGTACTGCCGCTGGCACTACTGGCGGGCTGTAAAGGCAAAGAGGAGGCGCCGGTACAAAGCAATGCAAAAGTAAACGTAGCGCCCGAGCGTATTGTGGCCTTAGGCCGGGTAGAGCCTGAGGTGAAGGTAACCCCTATAGGCAGCGAAGTGAACGGTGTGATAAGTAAAATATATGTACACGCCGGAGACTCTGTTAAGAAAGGGCAGCTACTGGTAGAGTTTGACCACAATTATGAAGACGCTAAACTGGCCCAGATAAATGCTAAAGTAGCTACGCAGAATGCCGAGATAAAGAACGTACAGGCGCAGATAGCTACAGCCACCGTTAAGGCCAATAATTTGAAAACAAAATACGAGCGCTTACAGAAAATATTTGAACAGGGCGCCGAAACCAAACAGAATGCCGATAACGCCAAAGCCGATTACGACCAGGCTGCCAGCGATGTGGACCGTTTACAGGCAGCACTTAACAGCGCGCAAAGCAAGCTGAACGAAATTGCAGCCGATGCCCGGGTAGCTGCTGTAGA
>JBJOOW010000212.1:0-2507 GCA_046051095.1 Bacteroidota bacterium
GTAATGTAAAAATAGATAAACATAACAGGCTGCTGGTAACAGGTATGTTTAAATCGCCTTTTATTAAACTGGGTACAGATACGCTGGTAAGTGAGTTTGCATCCACTTATTATTTGGCTAAAATGAGTACCGACGAAGAAATGTTGTGGGCTGTTACAAGTAATACGGGTGGATCTTTAAAAATAGATTCGGCAGGCAATATTTATCAGTTTGGACGCATATTTGGTAACTATATATCGCAGGGCGATACCTTGGTGCCGGGTGTGCCACTAGCTATATACAGCTATTATATTAGTAAACGCGATAGTAACGGAAACCTTTTGTTTCTTAAGCAATGGGTTTCTGGCGGTACGTTGAATGTAAACAGTGTAGCGGTAGACGCTACAGGTAATTCTTACGTAGTAGGCACAGTTACTTCAGATTCGCTTACAGTTAATGGCACTGTTATATACGATGGCGACTTACTGGTAATAAAATTTGATACAGCTGGTAATTTAGTATGGGGCAGGGGCACAAATTATACTTCATCAGGTGCTATAGAGGGGCAGTCTGCAGTTTGCGATGCAGCTGGTAATTTATACGTTGGAGGATCTATTAATGCGGATAGTATGCGCATTGATAATGTTTCTTTTCCTCATCCCGGCATGTTTTTATTAAAGCTAACACCAGATGGGGATGTAGTATGGCTGAATGGTGTACAGGGATATACCTATCTGAGTAATTTAGACCTAACCATAGATAAGGATAACAACTTGTATGCCTGGGTTAGTAGCTGGTTGATGAGCGGAATTGTTTTAGATGGGGATAGTTTTGCTGGCATTCATAACTTTTTAATAAAGTACGATACAGATGGGAATAGCATTTGGCATACCAGTGCTCGCGGTTCTTTTGGTGGGCTTAATAATACCATTGATGCAGAGGGGAATATAATAGTAACGGGAACATTTTCTGGCAACTGGGTTATTTTTGGTAACGATACTTTGTTTAATTATCCCTACAGCAACAACGTATACGTAGCAAAGTATAATGCAGCTGGCACACTTACTTTTTTAACCGGCACTTATAATGATCAGTATTATACAGTGGTAAGTGGTTTTACTGCCGATAGAGAAGGCAATTTCTATGTATCTGGCTCATTTAGCGATGGGCTAATAACATTTGGCTCTATTCCTGTATTGGGCTATAATAATACTAAGTATGATATGTTTTTTGCTAAGTTGTCAAACACATTCGTTTCAGATGTTGGTGCAATCAGCAACATGGATGGCTCTTTTAATTTATTCCCCAACCCCTGCGTATCTGGCATGCATGTATTGTCAAATAGTTTAGATGATAATCAATTGTATACTATTTATTCCATAAATGGCAACAAACTGCTAAGTGGCCGGTTATATGACAGTGCTTCGTGGGTAGATGTAAGTAAACTGTCGGCAGGCGTGTATTTTTTTCAACTGACCACCAACGGGAAAAGCACCGTGAAAAGATTTGTTATACAAAATTAGCAGTCAGCCTTTTACCATTGTTGGCGCTACAGCACCCTGTAACATAATCGGGAACATTCGACTATCTGAATTTAATTTTTGTTGCTGCAGGGCTTCCCCTATCGCAAATTTACTATCTGTTGCCCTGTGTAAAGAAATAAGTAAACATACCAGCGCCTTGTCTATTGCTTTATATACCGCAGGTTATTAATACTGCCGTTGGTTATCTGCCGGGTTTGGTTGCTCCAGTTGCCGGTAAACAGAAAAGTGCCATCTATCCGTTGCGCAACAGTATCGAAACTGGTAATGGTAAGGTTGCCAGTAGTAGAGGTATACGGGTGCGAGCCATCGGTAAAAAAGCGCATGGTAATAGTTGCTCCGCTTACACTATCGTACCCAACGTTATATTGGCGCGGTGGCAGGTAGTTAGCCCCGGTAACTTCTATATGCAGATAATTTACTGTAACAGGGTCGCCATAAAATTCGGCTTTAAGTGCTTTGGCGGTATCGGTAATGGTGTACCAGCAATAGTTTAACCCGCCGGTGTACCATACGCTGCCCACCTTATAGGCAAAGGTCT
This sequence comes from Bacteroidota bacterium, assembly GCA_046051095.1. Taxonomy (GTDB): domain Bacteria; phylum Bacteroidota; class Bacteroidia; order Chitinophagales; family LD1; genus Bog-950. Next base: position 2,062 of record JBJOOW010000212.1, read on the forward strand.
GCGGCTCATAGTCCAGGTTGTCGCTTTCGCGCGAGCAATTAGATAGCAGCAGTACTAATACTGCCATCAAAGCATAAACACCAGCCTTTGCTATTTTTTTATTTGGTATCAAAGTATCACAAACATAATGCTTTATGTGTGTAATGGCTCCAGTATCGTTCTTTTCCCTACCGACCGTTTGGTAAATTAAAAAGTCTTCCTAACTTCGTTATCCCGACACAAGGTATACACTATGCCTAAACAAAAGGTAGACGAACAGATCATTATAATAGAAGCGCTCAAACTGTTTAGAAAGCAGAGCTATTTTAATACCAGTATGAGCCAGATAGCCGATGCCTGCGGATTGCAGAAGGGCTCGCTATACCATTACTTTCCCAGTAAGGAAGACCTGATGCGCAAGGTGATAAAAAACGTACACGAGTTTTTTAAAACCAACGTATTCAGCC
>JBJOOW010000213.1:0-3050 GCA_046051095.1 Bacteroidota bacterium
GCTACCAGTTATACATATTCAGGGGCGTTAATTATTAGTACCACCTGGTATTTTTATATGGAGGCCAGTTATAACTGCCCTGGTGCTACCGTACTGCAGTCAGATACTGTAAACAACCTAAACCCTACTACACCAGCTATTGTAAACGTTAGTGTAACACCGGGCGGTAACGTGGTGTTTAACTGGCTGCCGGGCCCATCGCCGCAAACGCAGTGCTACATAATTTACTATTACCTGCCCAACGGCCTTGCAGTTCCGCTCGATACGGTTTGTGGTTACAACAACACTACCTACACTGATCTAACAGGCGACCCTACCACCGGTTCGCTGGTATATACTATATCGGCAATGGATAGCTGTGGCAACATTAGCGCCTATAGCACGTACCCGCACAATACCATTTTTGCCACTGCATCTACACAGGCTTGCCAAAATCAGGTAAATCTTGCGTGGAACCGTTACATTAACTGGCCACAGAATGTGTTGCGGTACGAAATATGGGTTAGCCGCAACGATAGCGCCTTTGCCAAAGTAGCCGATGTTGATACCAGTAGCCTGATATATAACTACTCAGGCTTTAACGATGGCGACTCGCTGTGTATGTATGTGCGTGCTATAAGCGCCGCCGACTCTAACATTACCTCTACCAGTAACTATATGTGTATGAAGGCTACGATAGTACAACCGCCTAAATACAATTATATAACTAATGCTACTGTTGGGTTAGATAACCACATTACCGTTACCTGGATGGTAGATACCATGGCCGAGCTTACCTTTTATAAAGTACAGCGCAGCGATAACAACGTATTGTACCGGCCTATTGAGCAAATACCCGCACCAAGTCCGCTTAACCGGTTTGAGGTATATGAAGACTCGGTGGGTATAATGCCCGAAAAAGACCCGTACTACTATAAAATAACAGCAGTAGATAGCTGCCAGACCCAGTACGAATCCCAGTTGGTAAAAACAGTAAACCTGCGTGGCGAGCTGTACGATTATTATATAGCTAACCTTACCTGGAACGATTTTGAATTGTTTGGTGCTACGGTTTTACGCTACAACCTGTACCGCAACATGACCGGTACTTACCAGCTGATACGCAGTTTTGCCCCGGGCACTAATACGTTTTCCGATTCGCTGCAGCAATTTTTAGATGCCAACGGCATATTCTGCTACCGTATAGAAGCTGTTTACGATCTGGATTTGCCACTGGCTAACTACCACCAAACACTATCTAGCTGGAGCAACGAGCAGTGTATTATTCACCGCCCTATTATTTACATACCCAATGCCTTTGCTCCTAATGGGGTAAACAACGTATTTAAGCCTACTATTATTTACGGCGACCCTAAGGGTTATGTAATGACCATATTTAACCGCTATGGCGGTAAGGTGTTCGAATCTAACAGTCCCGATGTGGGCTGGGATGGTACCGACCATGGTAAAGAAGCACAGCTTGGCGCCTATGCATACCTTATTCAGTTTTATGCCAACGATGGTGTACAGGTAGAGCGCAAGGGTATGGTGCTGCTGGTTAAATAACATTTCCCGTCATTGCGAGGAATTACGGCGCTTTGGCCCTGAATAGCGATGCAATATATTCTGGTTGCAAAATGTATTTCTTGCACTCTTTTTACCGATGGTTTATGGCTATTAGGTTCCCCTCCTTTGCTGCTACCGCAGCGGATTTTTAAGGAGGGGTGTACCGCGAAGCGGTACGGGGTGGTGCTATTTTACCACAGTAGTATCTGCTACCGGATTGAAAAACTTCTCAATCAAATCGCGTGTTACAGCCGGTTTCTCAATCATAGGGCAGTGGCCGCACTGGTCTATAATTTCAAGCTGGCTGCCTTTTATATCCTTATGAAAACGTTCGGCATATGCTACCGGTATTATCTCATCCTGCTTGCCCCAAATTATAAGGGTAGGCCTTGTTACCTTGCTGATTAACGATTCATCGGGAAACTGATTGCTGGTAGCCAGGTTTAGCATGTGGGCTATATCGCCCTGGCGGTTGGTAAACTTGTTGTTGCGCAGTATAAACTCTTCGCGTATCGAATCTTTATTGAAAAAAGTGCGGTTAGCGCCTTCGCGGCTCATAAACATAGGCATGCCTTTGTTAAACATCTGGCGTACCGATTTAAACTTAAACATCATCAGGTTACCGGCAATCTTTTTCGAATCGTAGCCGGCAGGGTCCAGCAACACAATTTTTCTAACCTTATCGGGGTGGTCAATAGCGGTCATCCAGGTAGCGGCACCGCCCATGCTGTTGCCTATTACATAAACCGAATCAAGGTGTAGCGTGTCGAGTATAAACGTTATGTAGTCGCGGTAATCCTGCAGGTAGTCTTCATTTTCATTCAATCCCGGAAAATCAGACAGGCCAAAGCCAGGCAGGTCTACCCGTATTACTCGGTATTGGTTCTTCATTAAACCAGCCAGTGCATTAAAATTAGTGTACGAGCCGCCAAAGCCATGTATCATCAACACCGGAAAACCGCTGCCCTCATCGGTATAGTGTACCTCGGCATTGCGCCATGTAATAAAATGCGATACCGGTGAGCTAAGTTCTTTCTTAGCCTCCTCTTTGCTTATAATTCTATCGGGCTGCAGTAAAAAAAAAGTAAGTGGAATAAGGAAGATAATAACCAGTACAATGGCAATAAACCCCAGTTTCTTATTCATATTTCGGCTTTTGAACGCCGAATATGCTTAAAAAAATCTTATAGGTTTTGGAAACCGTACAGCTTTATTCATATTTGCGCATGGCAGCAAAAAAATCCTTCTCCGATAAATTCTCCTTTGAGGGAATAACCTTCGACGACGTTTTAATGGTTCCGGCTTACTCAGAGGTACTTCCGCGCGAAGTAGAGATAAGCACACAGTTAACCCGCAACATCCGCATTAATGTACCCCTGGTTTCGGCCGCTATGGATACCGTTACCGAATCGGCACTGGCCATTGCTATAGCCCGCGAGGGTGGCATAGGCATACTGCACAAAAACATGAGCATAGAAAAGCAGGCCGAAATGGTACGCAAAGTT
>JBJOOW010000214.1:0-3198 GCA_046051095.1 Bacteroidota bacterium
AGCGGTGGTCAGCGCCAGCGTATATGTATAGCCCGTGCTTTGGCTCTTAATCCTAAGTTTATTATTTGCGACGAGTCGGTATCGTCGCTGGATGTATCGGTGCAGGCACAGGTACTAAACCTGCTGATACAGCTACGCGAAGAATTTAAGTTTACCTACATCTTCATCTCGCACGACCTTTCGGTAGTTAAGTTTATGAGCGACCGTATGGTTGTAATGAACAAAGGCAAGATAGAAGAGATGGGTATAAGCGATGATATCTATAACAACCCACAGCGCGATTACACCCGATCGCTTATTAACGCTATACCTAAAGGCGAGTTGAGCGATATACAAAAACGATTTACTGCAGCCAGCAGATAATTTTGCAACAACCACTTTATACCAATAAAAAAAGCCCGCTGTTTTCAACGGGCTTTTTATTGATATATACGGTTAAGTTTAGAAATAAACCGGTCTTCTTACTTCGGCCAGGTGTTTGGCAAGGCGAACTACCTGTGCGGTGTAACCATACTCGTTATCGTACCAGGCATAAACTACTATACGTTTTTTGTCTTCACTTACTATAGTGGCTTTGCTGTCTATTTCGCAAGCGTGGCTGTTGCCAATTACGTCGCTGCTTACTATCTCGTCGCTTATCGAAAAGTCAACCTGTTCTACCAGTTTGCCATACAGCGAAGCATTGCGCAATATGCTGTTTACTTCTTCTACACTGGTTTCGCGTTTAACGGTAAGGCTAAGTATTGCCAGCGATACGTTAGGCACCGGCACGCGTACTGCGTTCGATGTTAGTTTACCTTTCATGTGTGGAAATACCTTGGTAACCGCTTTACCCGCACCGGTTTCAGTAATTACCATGTTAGATGGTGCACTACGGCCACGGCGCGATTTTTTGTGGTAGTTATCCAGCAGGTTCTGGTCGTTGGTATAGGCGTGTACTGTTTCAATGTGGCCCTGCTCTATACCAAAGGTGTTTTCAATTATATCTATCACCGGCACAATGGCGTTGGTGGTGCAGCTGGCTGCCGAAAAGATGCGCGACGACGAAGCGTTGTACTGCTCGTGGTTTACACCATATACTATGTTAGGTATTTCGCCTTTGCCCGGTGCGGTAAGTATTACCATGCCGGCACCTTTGCTTTTCAGGTGTTCGCCAAGGCCTTTCTCATCGCGCCATACGCCTGTGTTATCTATTATTATAGCATTGTCTATACCATACGCAGTATAGTCAATTTCGGCAGGCGATTGTGCCGAAATCATCTTAACGGTGTGGCCGTTAATGTTTATTGCGCCGTTCTCGGTATCGGGTACAACTACACCGCCAAATTTACCATGCACGCTGTCTTTACGTAGCAGGCTGGCGCGTTTGGTAAGGTCGTCGGTGCTGCGCTCGCGGGTTACTATACCTTTAAGGCGTAACTGGTGGCCGCTGCCGGCGTGGTCCATAAGTATACGGGCAGCCAAACGGCCAATACGGCCAAAGCCATACAATACCACATCCCGCGGTACCAACTTTTTACCTGTGCCTACAAAGCTGCTTAGTTTTGCTTTTACAAACTCATCTACACTACCGTAGTTGCTGCCTTCGGCATTGTATTCGTTGCTAAGGCGGCCCAGGTCTATTTTGCTGGGGGCTATGTCAAGTTTAGATATAGCTACAGCTATGTTTTTAGAAAGTTCGGTAGAAAGCGTTACACCGGCAAACTGCGAAAGGTAGTTGTGGTCGTGTATTATTTCGCTTAGTTTTTTATCGAAAAACTTGCGGCGGAAAAGCACCAGTTCTACATCTTTCTCTAACAATAGTTTACTGGCTACATGTTGCAATTCAAGGGTGGTTTTTTCACTGTCCACCCACTGCTTTAATTCCTTCTCATAGCTTTCTGGCATGTTTGTATTATTTAGGTGAGGTTATTTTAATCAGGGTGCGAATATGTAAAGAATTTGCAAATATGCGCCTTACTTTTATCATCCTATTACTATTTAAAAAGGTACGATTATTATACCTTTACCTTATTTGTATATTTGATTTTATGTGTTTGATTGTTAGTGTTTTAGGCTGTTTTACTTGTTTGTTTTGCCTGCTGGCGGCATCTCGTATTATCTGCAGTGCTGCCGGCCTGTTTTTTTTTGATAATATTATCTTGTTAGTAGTGGCTGGTATTTATGGCAACTATGGTCTTTTGGTGTACCATAAACCTTTATGGGTGGTATCAATAAGCACGCATTGTATTCAGTTATAACGCAAAAAGCCGTTGACTAATCAACGGCTTTTTGCAAAAATAGTTGTGCTGTTTAAAATAACTTCCACCATGGTTTTTTTACCGGGCCGGCTTTAACTATGTGACATTGGTTCCAGGCAATAGAAACTATTTTTTCAGGTTTGTCTGCCATAAACTCGTTTACAGACTGGTCTATACCTTTCAGCCAACCATAATCATCAAACACTATAACTCCACCCGGCACCACCTTGTCGTAAAAGTATTCAATGCTCAGTTTGTTACTTTCATATTGGTCTACATCTAGATGTACAAAGCAGAATTTTTCATCATCTGCTATTACCCCCTTGGCAGTATCCGGAAACAAGCCCTTAGTTACAACTACGTTCGGGCTATCGCTAAAATAGTTTTTTACTTCTTCGTAAGAGGTGTCTCCAAAGTCGCCAACTGCATGGGGGTCCAGTTCTCCCTGCATGGGTATGCCTGTAAACGTATCAAACAGGTATACTTTTTTGCCTTTGCTGTATTTATTAATATAGTATGCGGTGCCACCGCGGTAACTGCCCACTTCTGCCATGTTACCGGGTAAGCTGTTAACCTGTTGAACTAATTTTTCTATTGCCTGTATGCGGTCTTCTGCTAATAATGTGACTGGTTTTTCTTTCATTTTGATGTGTATGGTTTGGTACTTATTTAATAATTAAGGCTGCTGTACCTTTTTTTAGATGATTGTTTTATACAAAACAAATATGTACTTTTTGTTTTAATCAATATAATTTACTCTTTTTTTTTCATGAAAACCGATACGCTTTGCTTGGCTATTAGATAAATTTAATAGAGTATTTTTTCTGTTAAACACTGCACAGTAATGGTCTGGTGATGCTGTATTTTTTAAATGTCTTTTTATATCTTTTATAGCGGGATATTTATTCCAGTTTTCTGTTGTGGATTATTAATTATTTATGTTTTTTGTCTTTTAATT
>JBJOOW010000215.1:0-3364 GCA_046051095.1 Bacteroidota bacterium
AATGTAGAGGAAGCAGCGGTATTGGTAGGCATGCTTAAAGCACCATCGCAATATAACCCGCGCTCGCATGGCAAAGCATCTATACAACGCCGCAATGTAGTTATAGACCAAATGTACAACTACGGCTACATCAACAAGCAACAACGCGATTCGCTTTGGAAATTACCCATCAGCCTCAACTTTCACCCCGATACACAAAACGAAGGGGTTGCGCCGTATTTTCGCGAATACCTGCGCCTGTGGATGAAAGAATGGTGCGAAAACCACACCAAGCCCGATGGCACCAAATACAATATTTATAAAGATGGCCTGCGGGTATACACCACTATCGATTCGAGGTTGCAACGCTATGCCGAGCAGGCGCAGTTGGAACACCTGAAAGAGATGCAGCAAAAGTTTTTTGCTTACTGGAGTGGTAAAGACCCCTGGAAAGATTTTCCTACCGAATGGCAGGCTACCTACTCGCACTGTCCGCAATATATCGACCTTAAAAAACAGGGTAAAAGCGAAGAGGAAATTGACCGTATACTTAAACAGCCCGGTAAACGCCGTGTGTTTAGTTACGATGGCGGCGAAAAAGACACAATCATAAGCGTGTACGACTCTATCCGTTACCACCGCATGATATTGCAGAACGGCTTTCTGGCAGTCGACCCTTCATCGGGTTACATACGTGCCTGGGCTGGTGGGGTTAACTATAAGTACTTTCAGTACGACCACGTAAACATTAACACCAAACGCCAGATAGGTTCAACCTTTAAACCATTTGTGTACACTGTTGCCATCCGCGATAAAGGTTACTCGCCATGCTTTCAGGTACCTAACCAACCGGTAACCTTCGAAGCCAGCGATCCGCGCTTTGGCTTGTTACAGGACTGGACCCCACGCAACAGCGATGGCAAATACGGCGGCATGCTTACCCTGCGTAAAGCGCTGGCCAATTCTATCAATACTGTAACGGCATACCTTATGCACGAAATAGGGCCCGAATCGGTAGTAAAACTGGTGCAGACTATGGGCATAAAAAGCGAGATACCGGTACAGCCTTCTATTTGTCTGGGCTCGGCAGATATATCGTTATACGAAATGGTAGGTGCTTACACCACTTACGCCAACGGTGGCACCCATGTAGAACCTATTTTTGTTACCCGTATAGAAGACCGCAACGGCAACGTTTTGCAGGATTTTGTAGCCAGCAAAAACGAAGCGCTGGATGAGCAGACTACTTACGTTATGACAGAAATGCTACGAGGCGTAGTAATGGGCGGTACAGCTACCCGCTTACGTTACCGCTTTAAACTAATGGGCGATATACTGGGTAAAACCGGCACCACGCAAAACTACAGCGATGGCTGGTTTATAGGTTGCACGCCCGATCTGGTGGCCGGTTCGTGGGTAGGCTGCGACGACAGGTACCTGCGCTTTCATAGTATGGAAAACGGCCAGGGCGCCAGTACTGCATTACCTATCTGGGCTAAATTTTTTCAAAAAGTATACAGCGATAGCGCCAACTTTAAAAACGAAATAAGCCCCGACCATAAGTTTCCGGTGCCTGAGGGCAAATTGAATATTGAGCTTAATTGCGGTAAATACGTAAACACCAGCAGCTCCGAAAAAGGCAGCGAATTTGAATAAAGCTGCATTTATTTTAACCTGCAGCCAACACTTTCCTAACGCATTTACCACACCTTTGTTTCTGTAAAAACTTGTACGCAACAGGTAATAAGCTGTACAGCTATTGTTCTCAGGTTAGTACACTGCGCATGTATTTTATACCGGCAAGCTCAAAAATAAACCTACAAATAGCTGATAATCAACACAAATAATTTCATCCAGTAATACACTTGACAAAGGCACAATACTTGTTATATTACAGGTTGTAAAAAACAATGAATTAGCCACCTTAATCCCCGATATGAAAAAGTTTCTACTCTATTTTGGCTTGCTTCCTTTGTTTGCTTCGGCACAAACCCTTGACCCTTACGCATTTTATGTTAGCGGTAACGATGGTATTGGAGTAAACATACAGGCCGGTGCTTTGGTACACATACAGGGCGACCTTACCAACACCGATGCAGGTATGATTTTTAACGATGGGGTTATTGAATTGAAAGGCAGCATCGATAATACAGGCGCTGCACAGTTTCAACCCATGTTTAACAGTGGCAATGAAAGGGCTGTAAAATTTGTTGGCGATGCCACCCAAACCATTAAAGGCGATTTCAGCAGCCCGCTAAACAATACGTTTTATAACCTGGTTGTAGATAAAGGCACATCGGGTTCGGCTGTACAACTGCAAACCAACATACAGGTAGATGGTGCATTGGTATTTGGCACAACCACAACAGGCGCACCTACCTATACCCCAACTGTGGGTCCGGAGTATACCAACAATTCAAACAAAGGTGTTATTCAAACTTACAATGGCAGTTCAGATTATGAAATTTATGTGGCCAATGGTAGCCCCGATGCTATAAAAGGCTATCCGGCATTGGGTATAGACCGTACACAGTTTTTAAACAACAGCTTTATACAAACACGCGGCGCCCGTGGCGTTGGCCAGGGTGGTTTATCGCGCAGCGTAACAACTACCGGTGTAAATTATGTTTACCCTATAGGTACTGCCGCTAATGGCTTTCAGGCCATTCGCTTTAACTTTAATGCGCTGGGCAGCGGCGATAATAAAATACGCGGCCTTTTTTGCGATGGTACCGATAACCCAAGTGGTTACATTGGCAAAATGAGCCCGCTTTGTATTGGTTGCGGTGGCTACTACCCCAACCCCGATAACACCGGTGTAAACATATTATATGGTACCCAGTGGGAGGCTAACCCCTGCAACCCCGGTGTACAACAATGGGTAATACTTGAGCAGGCTGTAAAAGACCACGGTTACTGGAGTTTCCAGGGCGATCCATCTAACCAATATACTATGGAGTCGTTCCCGCAAAACTTTACCGATGAGGGCATGGTAGATAACTCTAACTATTTCGAAACATGGCGCACACTTAAGTACAGCAGCGCTATTACCGATAACCCATCGCAGGCTAACGACGACTGGAGCAGTCAGTTATTTACTTCGGTAACATCTATGGGCGATTTAATATCGTATACACGTAATGCGGGCTGTTATGATTATACCCAGCCGGGTGTACCGGGTGGCCGTTACACCGGTTTTTCGCACTTTATGGTTAGCCACTCTAAAACCAATAACGCGCTGCCGGTTGAACTTATTTACTTAAAAGCAGAACCGGTTAATAACGAGTTTATTAAAGTATCTTGGGCTACGGCTATAGAAATTAATAACAAAGGGTTTGAAGTTTATCGTAGTACCGATGGTATTAACTTTACCAATATTGGTTGG
>JBJOOW010000216.1:0-4005 GCA_046051095.1 Bacteroidota bacterium
CCGATTCCAGTATGGTGCCATCGCCACCCATACTAAACACTACCTCGGTACTGTTTTTAATATCTTTAAAACAGGTAAATGTATCGGCACTTATGCGCAACTGCATTTCGTTTCGCATCAGTTGCAAAAACTTTTCTTCTACCACATACTTCATCCCTTTAAGGTCCATGTAATCAAAAAGTTCCTGCGCAAAGGGGGCGTTGTTTTTACTAAAGGTTTTTCCGTATATGGCAATCATAAATGCTAAGATAATATATGGTGGCGATATAAAATGCAGTTAAGTATTACTTTCGGGTTGCAGAAATTAATACTAGCTATACAAAACCTGCAACGTAAATATGCTAAGCAACCTGCCTTTTAAAGATACGCGCCTGCTTGCCGAGATAGAACGGCACAGCCGCACCAAACATTTTGCCGATGGCGAAACGGTAATAGAAGCCGGTAGTAAAGTGGTGTTTGTACCACTGGTATTAAGCGGCAGCATACGTGTGCTGCGCGAAAACAGCGAAGATAGCCGCGAGGTTTTTTTATATCATATAGTACCATCGCAAACATGCGCTATGGCATTAAACTGCTGCCAGGCAGCAGGTAAAAGTAGTGTAAAGGCCATAGCCGATGGCGATACCGAAGTGTTGATGATACCCGCCAACCTGATAGACGAATGGTACAGCTTTGCCGAGTGGAAAGCCTTTATACATAATACCTATGCCAACCGCTTTGCCGAGTTGCTGAAAGTGGTAGACCTGATAGCATTTAGCAATATGGATAAGCAACTGCTAAACTACCTGCAAAAACGCGTACAGGTGCTTAATACAACCGCCCTGCGTATAACCCACCAACAAATAGCCGACGAGCTACATACCCAACGCGAGGCCATAAGCCGCCTTTTACGCCAAATGGAGCAAAAAGGCATGGTAAAACTGGGCCGCAACGTTATAGAACTGCTTAATTGACAATTATCATAGTTGTGTGTAACAAATGTACCGCACTGCATTTGATGGCAGCTGTATGTTTGCATTGTAAAACACAACAAGTATGATAGAAGCAATTAAGAAAATGTTTGGTATTACCAGCACCGATTACAAAGAGATAATGCAACGTGGCGCTACTATAGTAGATGTACGCACACGCGCCGAATACCAGAGCGGCCATATAAAAGGGGCGGTAAATATTCCGCTAAACAACCTTAGCAATCATTACTCATCGCTTAAAAAAGATAAGCCGGTTATTACCTGTTGCGCCAGTGGTGTACGCAGTGCGCAGGCAAAGTCTATCCTGCTATCTAACGGGTTTAAAGAGGTGTACAACGGTGGCGGCTGGAGCAGTTTAAAAAGCAAACTATAATAACATGGGTAACGGTATATTAAGTAACTGGACAGTTACAAGGGCGCTGTACCTTATTATGGGGCTGTTTGTAGTGGTACAGGCGGTTTACGAAAAGCAGTATTTCGGTATAGCAATAGGTGGTTACTTTATGGCTATGGCCATATTTAACTTTGGCTGTGCTGCCGGTGGTTGCTGTAACACGTATATGCCCGATAACACAGCCAAAGCCCGCGAAACGGTTAATACCACACCCATAGAATTTGAAGAGATTAAAAGCAAATAAATTATGGAAACAACGAATCAACCAATGTCGTTTCAGGAGTTGCTGGCATCGGGTAAACCGGTACTGGTAGATTTTACTGCCGAATGGTGCGGCCCCTGTAAAATGATGAAGCCTGTGCTTGACGAGCTGAAACAAGCAATAGGCGATACCGCACATATTGTAAAGATAGACGTAGATAAAAACCCGCATGCTGCAACCGCCTACCGCATACAAGGGGTGCCTACGCTTATACTATTTAAAAACAACACACCGGTGTGGCGCCAGAGTGGTGTAACCACTGCCGCGCATTTAAAACAAGTAATACAACAAAACCTGTAACATGAAAAATACATCGCTGGTGATGATAACCATAATAGCGGCTATACTGCTTAGCAGCTGCGGCGGCACTACACAGGGCCAGAGCGCTAATAACAACCTGGATGCAGTAGCCTTTGCCGAGAAGATAAATGAACTACCCGGCGCACCGGTGTTAGATGTACGTACGCCCGGCGAGTTTGCCGATGGGCACCTGAAGAACGCTATTAATATAGACTGGAACGGAAACAGTTTTGAAAGCGAGGTAAGCAAAATAAGTAAAGAAGAGCCTGTATTTGTGTATTGCCTTAGCGGTGGCCGTAGCCACTCGGCGGCTGAAAAAATGCGCAGCATGGGTTTTAAAAATGTATACGAGCTAAACGGGGGTATAATAAAATGGCGCGCCGCCAACCTGCCGCAAGAGGATGTAAATACAACCGGTATGACGCGCGAAGCGTATGATAAACTGGTAAGTGGCGATAAAAAAGTGCTGATAGATTTTTACGCTGAGTGGTGTGGCCCCTGCAAAAAAATGGCTCCTTATCTGGAAGCTATGAAAAGCGAAATGGCAGATAGCGTAACCATAATACGTATAGATGCCGATAAAAACCAGGCACTGGCCAAAGCGCTGAATGTAGATGCCCTGCCTACTGTAATGCTGTACAAAGGCGGTGCACAGGTATGGCGTAAAACAGGCTTTATAGATAAACCCGAACTAGTGAAGGAGATAAACAGTAAGTAATCTATTCACAATTAAAACAGATAGTATGGAAAGCCATTTGTATAACGTAAACGTAAAGTGGAGTAACGATAGAAAAGGAGTAATGCAATCGCCGGAGCTGGATACTACAATAGATGTAGCCACCCCGCCGCAGTTTAATAAAGGTATGCCGGGTATATGGTCGCCAGAGCATTTGTTTACTGCCGCAGTAAGCAGTTGCTTTATGACCACCTTTTTGGCAATAGCCGAAAACTTTAAGCTGGACTTTGAAAGCCTGGATATAGAAAGCAAAGGTGTGCTGGAACAAGTGGACGGTAAATTTTTAATGACCAAAGTACTGCTATACCCTAAGCTGGTAATTAAAGATGCTAAAGACAAAGAACGCGCCGAGCGTGTGCTGCATAAATCAGAATCGGCCTGCCTGATAAGCAACTCGGTTAAAGCAACAGTAGAGATGACACCAGAGGTACTGGTTAACGAGCTAAGCACACAGGCATAAAATTTTTGGTGTAGAAGAACCGGTGATGGGCTATGCTATATAGCCACAGAACGCTGTAACATGGTATTATGCCTGTTGCAGCGTTTCTTTTTTAAACAGTATTTAATTAGAAACTTGGCTTAAGAATAAACTTAACACCCCAGTTTTGCCCGCCGTTGTTGCGGTAAGTGGCACGCCATAAAAAATCTACACGGAACAGGTAGGCAATGTTCTCTATACCAAAGCCAACCTCTATATAAGGTATTTTAGAAGGCGAGCTAAGCTCGGTTGGTGTGCTTAGCATTTGTGCGTTTTTGTTGCTAAAGCTGCCCATAAGCCCTTTAAATATTACTACCTCGCGCAGCCTTAGTTTATTAAAGCCCGGTATTTTGTTGAAGAAGAAACCATTGAAGTGATGCTCTAACCAAAACTGTGCGTACTGGTCGCTTACAAACTCAAACTCGCGCAACAGGTTGTAGTTGTATTTATCTAACAATACACCCAGGTTGCCCTGAGTAAGGTAGGCGGCAGTATACGGCACCCGGCCAAATATTTTTGCTGCCTTAAACGAGTAGTTGGTAAAGCCAATGGCCGAAAATAAACGCTGCGTAAAGTTTAGCTGCAGGTTGTGGTAGTTAAAGTAGTTGTTGCCTATGTTGCCAACACCGGCTATGTAACGCAGGTATATAGCCGGGTAGCGGGTGGTGGCAAAGTAGCGGTAAAACACACCGGCTGTATATACGCTTTTGTAGCTGTAGCGGGTGTTTATCATAAACTCGGTAATGTTAAACTGCTTAACCGGTGTAAGCACGTTGTTCTCCATATGCGAGAAATTAGAAACCCCCGGTATATCGTAATATGTACGCTGGGTAAAGCCCATTATGGTAGAGAAATCTTTAGCCC
>JBJOOW010000217.1:0-6874 GCA_046051095.1 Bacteroidota bacterium
TACCAGCTGGAACACAGGAGCGGTAGCCCTAACCGGCCACCGTGCAGAAGATGTGGTAAATACGCATGTATCGGTAATAGTGCCGCCGGCACTGGTAGATGAAGCAAACGCAGCTATTGCAGAAATGTTGAGCGGCAGGCATTATCATCATTTTGAAAGCAGGATTATAAAAGCAGATGGAACCGGCCTGCGGGTATCGGTTACGCTATCGCCAATTATAAGCGGCGGACAGCAAATTGGAGTATCGTTTATAATACGCGATGCCTATACGGCCTGCAAAACACGCGAGCCGGATATGGAAGAGGTGAATGAAATACTGGAGAAGCGTGTGGCTGAGCGCACTGCCGAACTACAGGAAGCAAACAGTGCTTTGGAAGCATTTTCGTACTCGGTATCGCACGATTTAAAAGCACCGGTAAGGGCTATAAATAATTTTGCCAAGCTGATAAGCCGCGAATGTAGCCAGCAGTTGCCACCCGATGCAATAGAACTGCTGGGGCATATAGAAAGCAACAGCCGCCGCCTGAACTGTATTATTGAAGATTTGCTATCGCTGGCGCGTTTTAATAAGGGCGTTGTAAACTTTACCAGTGTGCATACCGATACACTTTTTACAAAAGTGTGGGATAACCTTAAACGCACTATGCCCAATAGTGCAGCCATGCAGATAACCGGTGATTTGCCGGCGGTATATGCCGATGCATCGATGATAGAGCAGGTGGTGGTAAATCTGCTATCGAATGCAATTAAGTATTCGGCGCAGAAAGAAAAGCCGATGGTAAAGGTAGGCAGCCGTAATATGAACGGTAGCCTGGTATTTTATGTAAAAGATAACGGAGCAGGGTTTGATATGCAGTACTACGACCGGTTGTTTGGTGTATTTGAGCGCCTACACAGCGCAAGTGAATTTGAGGGCACCGGCGTAGGACTGTACCTTGTTAAACGAATATTAGAAAAACACGGCGGCCGTATATGGGCCAACGCTATAGTGGGTGAGGGGGCAGAGTTTTGTTTTACACTTCCAATTAAAAGCAACAATTAAAAAATCAGAGATTATGAGAATGGCTTCGCGGATTAGAAAGATTAGAGAGATTAGTGGCTTAAAGCAGGCTGCTGTAGCATCGAGCCTGCAAATAACACAACAGGCTTATTTCGGGTTAGAGAAATCGGCCGATAATGCCAAACTGGGTACCCTGCAACGTTTTTGCAAGGTAATGGATATTGACATTTCATTTTTAGTGGCAGAAGATATACCCGTTACTGCCGAAAACATAGAAAAGTTTGGCCGCCGCCGATACTACGATGTAGTAAGCGATTGCGTAGAGCAAAACCACAGCAGCAACATGCTGGGTAACGTTGCCGAAAATTAATACGTGGGTGATGGATTCTGTTTAGTGTGTGTACGCACCACTTTGCTTTATTGCGGAGTGGTGCTTTGTTTTTATACACCACCGGTACTTACCTTTTAAATAAACTGCTTTACCTAAACAAGGGCCCAACAATTCGTATTATTTAAAAATTAATTGTTCCTTAGCGGTACATGAAAGTAGTGGGCATTATACCATCGCGCTATGGGTCTACACGTTTCCCCGGTAAGCCGCTGGTAGTTATTGGTGGCAAAACCATGATACAACGCGTGTACGAGCAGGCTAAGAAAGCAACCCTGCTTAGCGATGTAATTGTAGCAACCGACGATGAGCGCATTTACAACGAAGTAACCCGCTTTGGCGGTAAAGTGGTACTAACGGCCGCCCACCATAAAAACGGTACCGAGCGCTGCGCCGAAGTAGCTACCGGTATTGTTGCAGATGTTATAATTAATGTACAGGGCGATGAGCCTTTTATTGACCCCGCCCAGATAGACCTGCTGGCTGCGTGTTTTAAACAGCCAGAAACACAGATTGCAACACTGATACGCAAAACCGATTGGGACGATGAACTGAAGAACCCCGCCCGTGTAAAGGTGGTGGTTAACAAGCGTAACCAGGCTATGTACTTTAGCCGCAGTATTATACCCAACCCCATTTCGAAACTAGACTTTGATGAACTGGAGTTTAACCTGCATATAGGCATTTATGCTTTCCGTAAAGATGTGTTGCTGCAGGTAGTTGCCTTAGAGCCTACCCCGCTGGAGCAAACCGAAAGCCTGGAGCAGCTACGCTGGCTGGAGAACGGCTACGCTATACAATGCGCGGTTAGCACACATGCCAGTGTGGCAATAGATACACCCGAGGATTATGAAGCGGTGAAGGATAGGGTAGAGTAGGGGTTATCCTCTTATCTTTTTTATCAAGCCCTGTAGTACTTGCCCCGGGCCTACCTCGGTAAAATCGGTAGCGCCATCGGTTAGCATTTGCCGTACGCTTTGGGTCCATTTAACCGGTGCGGTTAGCTGGGCAATCAGGTTTTCTTTAATAGTATCGGGGTTTGTTTCGGCTTTGGCGGTTACGTTTTGGTAAATAGGGCAAACCGGTGTATTAAAGTTTGCCTGGTAGATAGCCTCTGCCAGCTCTTTACGTGCAGGTTCCATTAGCGGCGAGTGGAACGCGCCGCCCACCGGTAGCTTAATTACCTTGCGTATGCCGGCAGCTTTTATCTGCTCCATGGCTTCATCTATACCCTTTATGCTGCCCGATATAACCAACTGTCCGGGTGCGTTATAGTTGGCGGCTACCACCACTTCATCTTTTATAGCGGCGCATATGTTTTCTATCTGTGCTTCGCTTTCGTAGTTAAGTACGGCAGCCATGGTAGAAGGTACCAGCTCGCAGGCTTTTTGCATGGCCTGTGCACGGATAGAAACGAGTTTAAGTGCTTCCTCAAAACTTAACGTTTGGTTAGCTACCAGTGCCGAAAACTCGCCCAGCGAGTGGCCGGCCACCATATCGGGTTTAAAGTTATCTATCAATGCAGCCGAAATTACCGAGTATAGAAACACAGCCGGTTGGGTTACTTTGGTTTGTTTCAGTTCTTCATCGGTGCCGGTAAACATTACCTGTGATATACTAAAGCCCAGCACCTCATCGGCGCGGTTAAACATAGTACGGGCTACTTCGCTCTGCTCAAATAAATCTTTACCCATACCGGTAAACTGCGAGCCCTGTCCGGGGAAAACATATGCGTTCATGTGGAATAGATTATGGCGATAATACTAACAGATTGCCCCGATAAATACAAAAAGCATAATGTGCATTGTGGGGTTACCTTTTCAATAGCTTAAAGCCAATTTCGCGGCCCTGCCCCCTAAACATTGCCAGGTTAATCCAGAACCAGGCAAACTGTTCCATTAGTTCAAACTTATCGTTACCGCCTATGTGGTAACATTCGGCAAAGCCGGCATCTTTAGCCAGTTGTATGGCGGCTTGCACACCGGTTTCGCTATCGCCGGCCACAAACATATCCAATGCCGTATCGCCATAAACCGGATTGAGCATGTTATTAAAACCGGTAGTATTAAAGCACTTTACCACGTCGCGGGTTTGTGTGTTGGCCAGTATGGCATCGGTAGTGTGGGTGTAGCCCTGCGGACCGCGCCCCATTACAATGTTCATGGCATCTATAATAATTTTGCCTGTGGTATCGCCCAGGCTTTTTACTACCTCTACGGTAGCCGGTGCGGGTGTAGATAGCAGTATTACATCTGCCTGCTTTACGGCATTTTCTATAGCGGCAAAGCGGTCTTCGCCAATAAGGGTAGCCAGTTTCAGGTTTTTATCGCTTAGCGGAAAACGGGCACCTACCAATACGGTATGGCCTGCCTTTATCCATTTTTGCGCCAGTGCGCCGCCTACATTTCCCGATCCTATAATTGCAATTTTCATATGGTGTGTTTTTACATTAAACAACCGCTTACGTGGTTTGGTTTATTAGGTAATTACTGTGTAGTATTTTGTTGTATCAACCGCGTGCTAAGTAAGTACAGTATAAACTTAAACAGAATTAATATGAATTGTAGTAGCCGGCTGCAACTTAGCTCGTAGCTTTAAAAGCATTATGGTTTGCGTTATATGGCAAAAACAACAGCCCGGCCAAAAGGCCGGGCTGATAACAGGCAAGCCCCTCGCTTGCTGTTGTAGGTTAAAACTTAATGCAGTTTTTTTACCAACGTATTATAATGTATCCATCACCAGTGTTTACATCAGATAATGGTCCAATGTTGAAGCCCGAATCGGGCTTGCTGTAGCCACCACCACCACCGCCGGGCATACCGCCACCGCCGCCATACCAGCCAGCGCCACCACCACCACCGCCTGCCGGTAATGTAAGTGTACCACAGGTACCGGTTATAGTACTGTTAACAATAGTGCCATTACCGCCGTTAGATATTGTACCTGCATTGCCGCCTGCGCCGCCTGCGGTACGTTTGCCCCCCTGGCCAAATGTGCCAGCAGCGCCCTGGCCGGGAGATGCTGCCTGGGAATAACTGGAGGTAAATGCATTGCCACCTGCAGTACTACTATCGGAAGAAAGCTCGCTATAAAAATTTGCAGAGATTGGGCCACGCAAACCGCCGCCACCACCACCACCTGCTGCTACTATTACTCTATCGTTAAGTGCTGCACTAAAATTCGTAGGGAAATTATTTAGGTCGTACGATGTAAATGTTGATGCTCTTCTTATGTCGGAAGCACCACCACCGCCACCACCACTACCAAGACCATAAATGTTACAACCATCTAAGCTATAAAGAAAGGTACTGGCGTTACCGGCACCATCACCTCCATGGCTATCGTTTAAAAAACCTCCAAAACCGCCTGCGCCACCAGCGTTGGCTGACGCATTACTGCCTTTACAGCCAACATTACATACATATAACGAGTTGTTACTTAAACCAGAAAGAGTGCCTTTAATTATAGTGCCACCACCACCGGGCGATGATTGTGGGTTTGACCCTGCTCCGCCAGAGCCACCTGCCACTTCTATGTATACTGTAGTTGGCATACAGCGTGTATTGAAAACGCTGGCTGCCGTGCCGTTTGTTTTGCGGGTAAACTTTAAAACACCATGTGTTTGGTTGCCATAAATTGTAGTAGCACTACTTGTGCCGCAGGCATTAGATGCTGTAACTGTAAAGTAGCCGGTAGAAGGTAATACGTTAACCATAGTGGTGCCGGCACCCACCTGCGAACCGTTACCATTTGTAAAGCTATAGCCATTACCTGTTGGCCCGGTAATACCTGTTGGCCCGTAATAGCTCCAAACATAGCCGGTAGCATTTGGTACAGGGTCTATGTAAAGTGTAGTAGCATTAACGGTGCAAGGGCTGCCGTAAATAGTAGCGGGTGCATCGGGTGCGCCAAAGCAGGGTGCCTCGCCGGCAGGGCCTGCCGGGCCGGTACTACCACCTGCACCGGTATTGCCTTTAGCACCGGTAGGCCCTGTAGTGCCCTGTGCACCGGTTGGTCCGGTTGGCCCGGTTATACCATTTATACCTGCCGGACCTGTAGGGCCTGCTATACCCGCAATACCTGTAGGCCCTGTTGGGCCGGTAGCACCACCACCGGCACCTGTTGCACCGGTAGCGCCTGTTGCCCCTGTTACACCCGTAGCGCCACCACCGGCACCGGTTGGTCCGGTTATACCGGTTAAACCGGTGCTGCCTGTAGGGCCTGTGGGGCCGGTATTACCGGTAGCGCCGGTTACACCAGTAGTACCTGTACCACCACTTATGCCCAACGATGCCGGGCTAACCCATTGTGCGTTGCCGACAGCATCGCTTTTTAGCAGGTAGCCATCATTGGCTCCGTCGGTCATTTTAAAATTGGTAGTAGTTGTAGTGCCGGTTACTTCTAATGCACTTTGTGGTGTAGTAGTATGTATACCTACATTGCCGCCCGGTGCTACGGTAAACACAGGCTGGTCGGTTTCTTCTATAGTAAAACCGGCGGTGCCATTCATACCAATATCAAAAAATGGGAAACCGGCATCGGTAGTAAAGCGCAGTTGTGGTTCGGTAGCGCCTATGCCCCTGAACATACCTGCTATTACATCGTTACCCGGTGCACCATCCCACGATGGGATATCGAATTGGGCGTAGCCACCGTTAACATGCATTGTTCCATCCAGATTAAAGTTGCCACTAACATCTAATGTTGCCTGTGGGGTAGTAGTGCCTATACCCACGTTACCACCGGGTGCAATAATAAACCTTGCCCAGTCGCTTTCCTCTATTACAAAAGCACCCAAGCCGTTCATGCCTATATCGAAAAAGCGACCGTTTAACTCGCTGGCCAAACGTAGTTGTGGTTCAACATAACCAACGCCTTGTACTATGCCGGCGACCACTGTATTATCCAGCCCGGCGTTTAATTCCATTACATCAAATATGGCTGTGTTGGTTTGTACATGCATGGTGCCGTTAACGGTAAATTTGGCCCAAAATGCAGGGTTGCCGCCCACGCTAACCTTATCGCCGTTATTATAAATATTGCTGTTAAAAGTTACCCAGCCAGTGCCATCCCACCAGGGGGTATTACCCTCTGTATCTCCATTGGTTAAAAAACCGGTAGGGCCTTGTATGCCTTGCTCGCCGGTAGGGCCTTGTTCGCCGGTTGGCCCTTGCTCGCCTTGTGCACCGGTGTTACCCTGAACGCCTTGAGTGCCTTGAGCGCCTGTTGGTCCTTGTTCTCCCTGAGCGCCGGTGTTACCTTGTATACCTTGAGAGCCTTGTGTACCCGTTGGCCCTTGCTGACCCTGTGCGCCTGTGTTACCCTGAATGCCTTGTATGCCTTGTGTACCGGTTGGCCCTTGTAAACCCTGAGCGCCGGTGTTTCCCTGAATTCCCTGAATGCCTTGAACACCGGTAGGTCCTTGTTCACCTTGCGCACCGGTAGGTCCTTGTTCACCCTGTGCGCCTGTGTTACCCTGAATACCT
>JBJOOW010000218.1:0-4233 GCA_046051095.1 Bacteroidota bacterium
TGAAACATCTGCTCGTTGCGCAGGCCTATAATAATACTAAGCTCGGTATAAGGGCGTATTACCTGGTAGTAGCGCGCCGAATCTTTACTGTAACGGTACACATCAAACTGATTGTAGCCCAGGTTTAAGCCGGCGTTCTTTTTTATAGAAAACACCAGTGGGTAAGCAGCCGTACCGGTGTTGCCTGCGTTGGCATACTCTATACCGTTACGTTGTACTTCGTTGTACTCTTCAATATGAAAAATAGAGGAGTCGATTACATAACGCTTCTCGGGCTCTGACCCAATAAACCAGGTATCGTTTTTAGTAGAAGGCACCAACACACCTTTGCGGCCAAACAGCGGCTGCACCGAATCTACTTTGGGTTGGGTGGTGTCGGCCACGGTAAATGCAAATGCATTACCGCCTGCTGCCATAAGCAACACCAGTACGCACAGCCTTAATTGCAGGTTAGCTACATGTATGTAATGCCTAATCAATCTGCTTCAGCAACTCGGTTATTATCAAAGTCATTTTAGGTTCGGCCTCGGCTGCTTTTTGTAGTACAAACGCATGCGATACCAGGTCGGCTTTCTCTGGCGGGTAGCCCATATCGCTTATTACCGAAATAGCAAAAACCTCCATACCGCCGTGGCGTGCTACCACTACTTCGGGTGTGGTGCTCATACCAACTGCATCGGCGCCAAGTATGTGAAACATGCGATACTCGGCCGGTGTTTCGAAGGTAGGGCCCTGAACACCGGCGTACACACCGGTGTGGCAGGTTATATCATTCTCCAGGGCTATCTGCAAAGCCTTGCGCACCAGGTCGGGATTATAAGCGTGGTTCATATTAGGAAAGCGCGGGCCCAGCTCCTCGTGGTTTTTACCCCGCAGGGGATGCTCGGGCTGCAGGTACAGATGGTCGGTTAATATCATCAGGTCGCCAACTTCAAAAGCGGGGTTCATACCGCCCGATGCGTTTGATACAAGCAGGGTTTGTACACCAAGGGCTTTCATTACCCGTACGGGGAAGGTTACCTCTTTCATGCTGTAGCCTTCGTAGTAATGGAAACGGCCACTCATGGCAATAATATTTTTACCGCCCAGCTCGCCAAATATTAGTGCGCCGCTGTGGCCTTCAACGGTAGATACCGGAAAGTTAGGTATATCGCTGTAGGCTATTTTGGTATGCACGGTTATCTCTTTGGTAAGGTTACCCAAACCCGAACCCAGTATAACGCCGTAGCCATAGCTGTGGGTTAAACGGGCCTTTAAAAACTCGCTGGTTTTTTTAATCTGCTCTAAAAGGTTTGCCATAGTAGTATGTTATAAATTTAAAGGGGCCCTGGGCCGTATGTGCTCGATGTAGGAAAGGATATCGGCGTTAAACTTTTCTCCGTCGGCATCTAAAAACCTTACCTCTATCGGCTGCACGAATATTTCAATTTTATTTTCTGAAAACCAATTTGCGTGTTCGCGCAGGCGGGCGGCATCTTTTTCGGTGGTAATAATCACCTTTTTTCCGCTGCCCAGGTTGTGGAACGTTTGGCGAATAGCATCCAGGTCGTACACATCAAAGTTGTAGTGGTCGCGGTACTTGCGCACGTACACGTTACGCGCTTTGGTCTCCAGGTAGTGCTGCAAATCATCGTGCCGGGCAATACCACATACCAGCAATACATCTACATCGTTTGTCAGTTCGGCTTTTATGTGTGCATTGTAAAACGAATACAACGTGCCGTATTGTATAGATGAGAAATAAATTTTCTGGTACCTGTAAGGGTTTAACTCGGCGGTAATACGCTGCCGCTCTTCGGCACTTAAGTTAGCCGGGCACTTGGTTACAATAATAATATCGGCACGGTGGTAGTTGTGTTTAGCCTCGCGCAGCCAGCCTACGGGCAGTAAGGTATCGCGGGTAAACAGGTGGTGGTAATCGGTAAGCAGCACATACAACCCTGCGCGTATGCCGCGGTGCTGAAAAGCATCATCCAGCAGTATTACATCGGTATCGGGGCGCTGATCAATAATACGGGGTACAGCCAGCACGCGGTCCTCTCCTACAGCTACTATGGTTTCGGGATACTTGGTTTTAAACTGCAGGGGCTCGTCGCCTATTTGTTTGGCGGTAGAGGCATGGTTGGCCAGTACAAAGCCCTGTGTGCGGCGGCCATAACCACGGCTTAGGGTAGCCACGCGGTATAAATACTGCAGGTGGTGTATCAGGTACTCTATATGCGGGGTTTTGCCGGTGCCGCCGGCGCTTAAGTTGCCCACGGCTATAACCGGAAAATCGAACCGTACCGATTTAAGAATCTTCTTATCGTACAGGTAATTGCGAAAGGCGGTTACTATGCCATACACTGCCGCAACGGGCCATAATAGTATATCTGACAACTTGCTGATAGCTTACCTGTTTTTTGCCAAAGGTATTGTTTTGGGCGATTGTTTGGAGTGCAGTAACTAACAATTGAAATAGTGGCTATAGCTTATAGTATTATAAATAGATAACTTGCCGCCATGAAAATTAAAGACATTACCACTTACCTGGAAACCATTGCACCTATTGCATATCAGGAAAGCTACGATAACAGCGGGCTGATAGTAGGTGATGCCAACGCACCGGTTAAAAAGGCACTGATAACGCTGGATGCTACCGAAGAGGTGATTGACGAGGCCATAGCAGGTAAATACCAACTGGTAATAGCCCACCACCCTATTGTATTTGGCGGGCTTAAAAAGTTTAACGGTAAAAACTATGTAGAGCGGGTGGTGATAAAAGCCATTAAAAATAACATAGCCATTTACGCCATACATACTAACTACGATAACGTAGCCGAAGGGGTGAACGCCAAAATATGCGAGCGGATAGGCCTTACCAACTGCCGCATACTGCTACCCAAAAAGCAACTGCTTAAAAAGCTGTATACGTTTATACCGGTAGCACATCACCAGCAGGTGGCCAATGCAGTTTTTGCTGCCGGAGCCGGCCACATAGGCAACTACAGCGAAACCAGCTTTAACGTAAACGGCACAGGCACCTTTAAAGGTAACGAAAAGGCTAACCCGGTACTGGGTAAGCGCGGAGTGCTTGAAAAGGCTGAGGAAGTGAAGTTTGAGACTATTTTTCCGGCCTACCTGGAGGGAAAGGTGATAGCGGCCCTGCTACAGGCCCACCCCTACGAGGAGGTGGCTTATGATGTGGTTAACCTGGATAACGCCTACAACCTGGTAGGCAGTGGTATGATTGGCGAACTTAAAAAGCCCGTAGATGGGATGATTTTTCTCAAAAACCTTAAAAAAAGCCTTAAAACCGACTGTATACGCTATACGAGCTTACTTAACAAGCCTGTTCAAAAGGTAGCTGTTTGTGGCGGAGCAGGCCGGTTTTTGTTAAACAATGCTATTGCGGCAGGTGCCGATGTTTTAGTAACCGCCGATTTTAAATATCACGACTTTTTTGACGCTGATAATAAGATAGTTGTGGCCGATGTGGGACATTATGAAAGTGAGCAATTTACCAAAGATTTATTGTTGCAGCACCTTTCAGAAAAATTTCCTATACTTGCCGCCCGAATTTCTAGTGTCAATACTAACCCTATTAAATATCTATAATACATGGCAAAGACCGCAGTAAAAGAGGTTTCAGTTGATGAAAAGTTACAACAACTTTGGGAGCTTCAACAGATTGATACCAAAATTGACAAAATCCAGATTCTTAAGGGTGAGTTGCCTATAGAGGTAAAAGACCTGGAAGATGAGATTGAAGGCCTGCGCACCCGTTTGCAGAACTCGCAGAACGAGGTAACCGAGCTGGAAGAGGATATCAAAAACCGCAAAAACGCCAAAGCCCTTGCAAAAGAGCTTATCAGCCGTTACGAAAAACAACAGGATAACGTAAAGAATAACCGCGAGTACGATGCCCTATCTAAAGAGATTGAGCTTCAGAAACTGGAGATACAGCTTTGCGATAAAAAAATAAACGACGCTACTGCTAAAATCGAGTCGAAACAAGGTATGCTTGACGAGACCGACAAACAGATCAAGGAGCGCGAGAAAAACCTGAAGAACAAAAAGAAAGAGCTTGAAAAGATTATTGAAGAAACCGAGCTGGAAGAGCAGGAACTTCAAAAAGAATCTGACAAGCAGGCTAAAAAAGTTGAAGACCGCTTACTGAAGGCTTACACCCGTATACGTGGTGCCTACAAAAACGGCCTTGCCGTTGTAGCCGTACTACGCGATGCCTGCGGT
>JBJOOW010000219.1:0-4860 GCA_046051095.1 Bacteroidota bacterium
AATCAACATCGCCACGGTAGTAACCGGTTAGTATGGTGTTATTCCATTTATCTACTGCAATGCCGCGGCCTGCATCATCAAAATCGGTACTGCCTACACCTTTTGCCCAAAGCAATGTGCCGCTGGTGCTAAGCTTTACAATAAATACATCGCCGTAGCCATTGCTGGTAAGGTTGGCGGTGCCAGCATTAGGGTCAAAGTCGGTTGTGTTTTGGTATTGGCCGGTTGCAACCGGGTTTTGTGCGGTATCTAATGTTATAGCGTTGGCATAATCATTATCTATACCACCTATACTTTTGGCCCACACGAAATTGCCGTTGTTGCTGTATTTGGCAATAAATATGTCTTTGCCACCGTTCGATATTAGTGTGGTAGTACCGGCAGATGGGTCAAAATCGCACTGGTCGTAAAAATAACCGGTTACATAAAGGTTGCCATCGCGGTCAATTGCAAGCCCGTTTATTACGTCGGCATCGGTGCCACCAAAAGCTTTAACCCACAGCAGGGTACCGGTAGGCGATAGTTTAGCAATAAAAGCATCGCTGTTGCCCGCGGCTGTAGCGCTTTGCGATATGCCACCGGTGTTAAACTCGGCAGTACCGGTAAAGTAACCGGCTATATATATGTTGCCGGTATTGTCGGTTACTATGGCCTGTCCGCGATCGTCGTAACTGCCACCCATGGTGCGGGCCCACAGCAGGTTACCGGCACTGTCTAGTTTCTGAACATAAATGTCGTTATCGTTATCAATGCTGGCAAGTGTATCGCTACCGTTACCCGGGTTAAAATCTACAACACCATAATAGTAACCGGTGGTTATTACATTATCCTGTTTATCGGTAGCAATGGCATTACCAATACTATAACCGCCACCGCGTGTAGATTTTGCCCAATCTAACTGAAACTGCTGGGCGTTACTTGCATAAGCCGCAAGTAATGCGCATATTGAAACGAAAAGTTTTTGTGTTAAGTTATTTCTCATACAAGCTGTTTTAATGATTAACTGCGGCAAAGGTTGTACTTAGATGTAGTGCAGAAAAGGACAAAGTTTACGCTTACTTACTTTTGAAATGATTACTGATATACTGGATGTACTTACGCACGATGAGTTAGCGCAATTGGATGTGTTGCTGAAAAAGAATGATTCGCAACCGTACCAGCTAATTGCTTATTCGCGTAAGGGTAACAGCGATAAAGCGTGGTTGATTAAGAAGATGGCAATATCTGAAAGCAGCTACTTTAAGAACCTTACGCTGGCCCGCGATATACTATATGGCCTTATAAAAAACACACAAAGCGTACAGTTTGCCGATATAATGCTGGTGCGCCGGTTATATCTGCGTGGGTTATACCAACGCTCGTTAGAGCTTTATCATAAGCTGGAAAAAGAATACGAAGCAGAACAACTTTGGAATGCGCTGGACATATTGCACCACGAGGCCGTACGTATTTATTACACCCGTTGCGATATTAAAATGCTGCGACAGGTAAACCGAAAGGTAGAGGCTAATATTGACCGGTATGCTGTTTACACCAAGCTGGATAAAGAGTTATTGCTTGAAATGGCACTACTGGAGAAAGGTGAAATGACACATAAGGAAACTGCAGGGTTTGAAACACGGGTAGCCAAACTATTGCCACGTGCCCGTAAGCTAAACCACCATGTGCTTATTTTTAACGCATTGCGCTGCAACCTGGAGGTGTACACCAGGCTGAATATCTCGGTAGAAAAGGCACAGAAAACAGTAGCCGATATGGTTAAGTTAACCACCAATAAAGCTTATCAGTTAAACCCACATACCCGTAAAATTTTGTTTTTAAACGCAGTGTCGTTTTACAGCATGTTTAGCACCTCCGTATCACCCGAAAAATATGTAGGTGAGGTTTTTCCGCTTACGGGTAAGTTCGGCCAGTTAGATATACACCTGCTTTTTGCTATGGTATGTTATTACGGCATGCAGGGCGATACGGCAAAGTTTGAAGAGTATTACACACAGTTGCAGCAGTACCCGCTGGATAGCGATGCCGGGTATATGAAACAAACGGCAGCCTGCTTTAAACACTACCTGCACAACGATTTTAAAGCGTTTACCAATAGCCGCAATAGTTTTTACCAGGCCTACGATAACCGTGCTTATCTTGATTATGATTTAATGATTCGTTTTCTGGAGTTGCTGTATATGCTGCGCGATAAAAACTTTGCCATTTGGGGCGATAAGGTAAGCGCGCTTGAAAAGTTTACCCGTCGCAATTTTACAGCACAACGGTTTGAAATTGAAAAGGGTCTGATTAGAGCATTAAGGCAGGCTGCACAGGGCAAAGCACCACAACAACCCAAGCCTGTTTATAGGTTTCATCAGTGGGCATACGGTCAATTAAGTAGTTTGGCGTAATACAACGCTACTTATCAAATCCCATATTAGCACATAGCAACCATCTGCATAGTTGGGTAAATCTGCTTTGGCTACCCAGCGCACATCATCAATATCTTCTTCGGTTTGTGGGGTAAGTTGCTGCTGGCCTGGTTTAGCCTGCATAGTGTACCAACTGGTTTGTTTTAATTGCTGTTTGCCGTATAGCGTATATGTATGGTATGTTAGCAACGGGGTATCGGTACAGGAGTGTATCAGTACGCCTGTTTCTTCTTCTACCTCGCGGATGGCACCGTGTTTAATTGCTTCGCCTTTTTCTATTTTGCCTTTGGGCAGGTCCCATTTGCCGCGGCGGTGTATTAGCAGTAACTCGCCGTGTTCGTTAAAAACAATGCCCCCGCCGGCTATAACCGTTTTTACCCGTTGGCTTATCAGTTTTAGTATTTTCTGCGGTTCGCTGGTAAGTACAGCTATGGGTTCATTGGTGGTACCATCAAACAGGGTAGGGGTGTTGGTAAAGAATTTTTCAGTTTCAACAGGGTCGGTAAAAATGGTAGTGAAATTTTTGTTGATTTGTGCCCGGTTACTGGTAACCAGTACGTATGTATCGTTGTAGTAAATTTTATAATCCTCCGTCATACTATGATCTATAATAATGTTATTGCCCGCGAAGTTGCAGAGTATTTGTTAGAAATTAAGGCCGTTGTGCTTAAACCCGAAGAACCCTTTACCTGGGCCAGCGGTTTAAAAAGCCCTATTTACTGCGATAACCGCAAAACGCTTTCGTTTACCAAAGTAAGAACTTACCTGAAGACATCTTTCAGCGAAATAATTTCGGAGGAGTTTAGAGAGGCTGATGTAATAGCCGGAGTAGCCACTGCGGGCATTCCCCATGGCGCACTGGTAGCCGATGTGCTGAACAAGCCTTTTGTATACGTGCGCGATAAAGCCAAAGGCCACGGTATGGAAAACCTGATAGAGGGTAAACTGGATAAGGGCCAGAAGGTAGTAGTGATAGAAGATTTGATATCTACCGGAGGCAGCTCGTTAAAAGCGGTGCACGCGCTACGCGATGCCGGCGCTGAGGTGCTTGGGCTGGGCGCTATATTTACCTATGGCTTTGCCAAAGCAACCGATGCTTTTACAGAGGCTAACTGTAAGTACTTTACACTATCCGATTACCCTACACTACTGGAGGTAGCTATTAAACAGGATTACATTAAGCCCGAAGAGAAAGAAACCCTGCTAAGCTGGTACCAGAACCCGCAGGCATGGTCGGAGGCAAAACAATAGGTTTTACTTTTTATCCCACACATACACACTACGCTGCGCGGTAGGATATACCACCATGTTGGTTATGTTTACATGCGGTGGTGTAGTTACCACAAAGTAGATGATATTGGCCACGTCTTCGGCCTGCAGGGCTTCGTAACCCTGATACACCTTTTTTGCTTTTTCGGCATCGCCGGCAAAACGCACCAGCGAGAACTCTGTTTCGGCAGCGCCGGGGTCAACCGAGCAGCAGCGGATGGCGGTACCTACCAAATCAAGATTGATCGCCTCATTCAAGGCCTTTACAGCAAACTTGGTGGCGTTGTATACGTTGCCTTCGGGGTAAACTATATGCCCGGCGGTAGAACCTATATTAATAATGTGGCCCTCGTTGCGCTCTACCATCATAGGTAGTATAGAGCGGGTAATGTACAGCAGGCCTTTAATATTGGTGTCAATCATCCGCTCCCAATCGCCAATCAGGCCTTCGTATATCTTATCTTTACCGGCTGCCAGCCCTGCATTGTTAATCAATACGTCGGGTACTATTTCGCGGCTGGCCAGGTCGTTGGCCAGCTCTACACACATATTCAGGTTGCGTACATCAAAGGCATAGGGTAGTACCTGTATGCCGTATTTCTCCTTAAGCAGGTGAGATGCTGTTTCCAGTTTTTCGGTACGTCGGCCGGTAATAATCAGGTTACAGCCCTCTTTGGCAAACAGTTCGGCGGTAGCCTTACCAAAGCCAGATGTTGCCCCGGTTATCAATGCCCATTTTCCACGTATTGAGTTCATGCACGTTGTTTAGATGGGTAAATGTACGGGTTTCGGCGCATTTAATAGTGAGGGCAGGCGCATTACTGCTTTTTGCAGTTGGTTGAAATTATAAGGCAGATTAAACCTTTGTGAGCGTTGTCAGTCATTAACATAAAATTGTTTAACTACATTAGTTAACATGAAGCAGATAAACCGTCTTGAGTTTCTGGGTGCCGTATATGGTAAATCGCTGGATGGCGAAACCCCGGTTAAAAAACAATTACCCGAAAACGAGTTTGCCAATAAAGTACTACCGCAGTTTGATAGCCGCGCCACTACCGGGCTGAACGAATATACCGGTACATTTGGAGATGCGCAACTGGCGCATTTGTTGCGCCGCACATTGTTTGGTGTAACAAAAGCAGATATGACTGCCTTTAGCGGCATGAGCCTGGCACAG
>JBJOOW010000220.1:0-2553 GCA_046051095.1 Bacteroidota bacterium
ATAATAAAACCGGTAACCAGCAACATAATAAATACAAAGGCCGTTAGCTGCGGACTTAGTAACAACAATGCCCCTAAAAATATAATGATGTTCAGCGGTTCGCGCACGGTTACCTCAATAAAGCTGATAATGCTTATTTCAACCTCTTTTACATCATCGGTCAACCGGGCTATAATATCGCCTTTGCGCTCTTTAGAGTAATAGCTTAACGGCAGCGAAAGTATTTTGGCATACAGGTCGTTACGTATATCGCGTACCGAACCGCTGCGGATAGGTGCCAGCGAGTACACGGCAAAATAGCGGAACAGGTTTTTTAAAAAAAACAACACTGCTATAGCTGCACAAAACTTTACCAACGCCGCTACTTGCCCGTTGGCGGCAATCTCGGTGCTTAGTATAAACTTCATGTATTCTATAAACCAGGTAGATGATACTTTAAACTCCGGCTGGGTTACTACCGGTGGTATTTTGTTGAACAACAACTGCAGGAATGGTATAATCATTACCACCGAAAACAACGAGAAGAACACCGTAAGTATGTTGAACAGCACATTCAACAACGCCAGTAGCGAGTATTTATTTACATAACGGAGTATGCGGCGCAGGTTCTTCATATTGGCAAATATAGAATGATGATTGAAACGCTTAGACAAGAATTATATTTGATTACAGCTGTATTCGAACCGGGCTTTAGCCCGGCATAAACAGAGTATATTCCATTTATCAAATTGCCGTTGGTTTTAACCAACGCAACCAGCACTATTTCTTACCTTTGGCCAAATTTTAAAGTACTATGGATTCGCGCAGACAACTGAAACTTGGCTCTGTAATTAAAGAGGCCTTTACCGATATACTAACCCGCGATGGCAAAGCCATATATGGCCGTGCCTTTGTAACCGTTACCAATGTAAAAGTAACCAGCGATCTTACACTGGCCCGTTTTTACCTGAGCATTTACAACGCCGAAGACCCGGATGCTGTGGTTGAAAGCTTTAATAAGCACCTGTTTGAAATAAAACGCAAACTGGCCGAAAAGCTACGCCATCAGTTGCGTATTATGCCCGAGATTGAGTTTTTCCGCGATGAAACGCTGGAGTATGCTTACCATATAGAAGACCTGTTTAAGAAAATTAAACAGGAAGACGAAAGCATTAAAGCCGCGGCTGCCGCCACACCGGCACCAGTTAAAAAAGCTGCTGCAAAAAAGAAGGCCCCTGCAAAGAAAAAAGCCGCCGCTAAAAAGAAAGCAGAGTAGTTGTATAGCCCGAAAGCAAAAGCGTCATTGCGAGGAGGCGCTCTGTACGGGATCCCTCGCAATGACGCACCCAGAAAATTATGCTTGCATTCCGCATTGCGTTACGCTACATATTCTCCAAAAAATCTACCAATGCTATTAACGTAATAGCACGGGTAAGTATGCTGGGTATGGGTGTAGGTGCGTTTGCCCTTATAGTGGTGCTATCGGTGTTTAATGGTTTCGAGGGCCTGGTATTATCGCTATACAATTCGTTTTACCCCGATATAGAAATACAAGCTGCACAGGGCAAAACGTTTGAGGATAACGCTACGCTATCGGGCAAAATAGTTGGATTAGATGGGGTAGAGTACCTATCGCGTACGCTGGAAGAGAACGCCTACCTGGAGTATGGCGAACAGGCTCAACTGGCCACTGTTAAGGGTGTAGATGACCGCTACAACGATGTTACCACCGTTAAACAGTATGTGCGCGACGGGCAGTTTTTGTTACACGATACTTCGCACAACTACGCCGTAGCCGGTGCCAATATTGGCTACAGTATGAATATGGATGTTACCACCTTTGCCGAACCGCTACGTATTACCGTGCCACGCAAAGGGGTAAAAACCGCCTTTGCGCCAGAAGATGCCTTTAATACCATGGCGGCACTACCTGCCGGCATGTTCGCCATACAGCAGGAGTTCGATTCGAAGTATGTATTTGTTGACCTTAACTTTGCCCGCGAACTGCTGGGCGAAGAAAACAGAGTATCGGCCTACGAAATAAAACTGAAAGACGGCACCGACCTGCTTAAAGCCAAAGCAACTATAGCCGCCGCACTTGGTAAAGATTTTACTGTAAAAACACGCTACGAGCAACGCGCCGAAACCTACCGCGTAATGCAGATTGAGCGTTGGGTTACTACAGCCATACTGGGCTTTATCATCCTCATCATCTCGTTCAATATTATCGGCTCGCTATCTATGCTGGTTATCGAAAAAACGCGCGATATTTCTATACTAAAAGCTATGGGCGCCGATGCTAAACTAATTACACAGGTGTATCTGCTTAATGGAATGTTGTCGTCTATTATTGGTGCGTTAACGGGTTTGGCATTGGGCTATACCATTCTGTTTTTACAACTAAAGTTCCACTTACTTAAACTAAGTGGCGGTGGCGGATCCAGCTTTGTTATCGATTACTACCCGGTGCAATTAAAGCTAACAGACCCTGTTATTACTTTGGCTATCATCGTTTCTATCAGCCTGCTGGCTTCTTATTTTCCGGCACGGCGGGCCGGCCAAAGCGCTATGAGT
>JBJOOW010000221.1:0-2526 GCA_046051095.1 Bacteroidota bacterium
ATGGCAGATTTATATAAAACAGAAGGACAAATTTGTTATGTTACTAATTTTAGTGACCTGGCTAGTGTACCATATACAGGAAATATCAATGCAATTTGCTGGAACCGTAAACTGACAGGCAATTTTTCTGAAATTGTAAATAAGATTCAGTTAAAGGAGAATATTGTTGAAATTGAGCCTGAGCAACTTTGTAAACTTGATTTAAGTGCATCGGGGCAACTTGCACGAGAAATAATATTAAACGATTGGAGGCTACTGGAAGCTCACGGCGCATCGCCTGTTCTTAATGTAATCAGGCACTATGATACAGATGAGACTGATACGTTTTTTCCCACCGATGTATATTCTTTTCACGTAGATCGGTCGCCTATAGCAACAGATACTTTTCTATGTACCTACTATGGCGAACCAAGTGAGATATTGCCCAATTCGCAAAGTGAATTGAAGGTACTTATTCCGAAAATACGTAGCGGGTTAATGGAGCTGTACTGTGGTAATGAAGATGGTTTTGAAGCGTTTTTGAGTGAGAATTTTTTTGACCTGCATTACGAGGCAAAGCCCGGTGCTGTTCCAATTAGTTTGGGTGTTGGTAGTATGTGGAGGTTGGCTGTTGATCATCCGGAAAGTAAAGTCCCGGCATGTGTTCACCGGGCCCCAAGAGAAAAAGCAGGTGTGCATAGGCTATTGATGATTTGTTAATAGAAGTGACGTATTGAGTTTCTATAACCGGTTGATTCAATTGCTCTGCAAATTTTCATCTGGTTTGTAGCAGGCAAAGTAAACACTTGAGTTATTTAAGCCACTCCAACACACCCTTCCGCTTAACCAGGTTTTTGTAATCCCATTGTATATCGCTACATTTTTTTAGCCAGCGTTTAAGGTCATTTGTATTAACATCTTCTACACTGGTGTAGCGTACTTCGGCAGCTTTAAATTTACCCTCTGGCTGTAGGGCGGGCTCTTCAAACGATTGTCCGCTCCAGAACAACAGGCGCATGCAGTTTTTAAGCTTACTATAACCGGCTACCGGGTTGCCATCCAGAAACCAAACCGGGTGGGCATGCCATATTTTATACTCTGCTTTGGGCAGGTGTTTGCACAGTTCAGCCGCCAGTAAATCTGCAATGGCTCTATCGCCGGCGGGTAAGGTGTTGTTATAGGCTGTTATTTCGGGGCTCATGTGTAGTAGTTATAATGCATAACTAAGGTAAACCAATTATTAGGCTAAGCAATTACAGTGCGTGGCCTGTGGCCCGAAAAGTTTTTCCAAAGTTTCCCACAAACAAAAAAAATCGAGCAGTTGCATTTATATTTAGGGGGTAAGTAAAAAAGTAAAGCAAACAGCATGAAAATGGAACAGCGTGGGCTATATGATGAGGCATTTGAACGCGATGCCTGCGGGATAGGTTTTGTAGCTAATTTTAGAGGGAATAAGACGCATAACAGCGTAACTGATGCCCTTACCATATTAGAAAATATGGAGCATCGCGGGGCCTGTGGTTGCGAAAACAATACAGGCGATGGAGCAGGTATATTAATACAGGTACCACATGCCTTTTTGTTTGAAGAATGTTTGAAGCTGGGTATTACATTGCCCGCCTATGGCCGCTATGGGGTGGGTATGGTTTTCTTCCCCAAAGAGATTGCCCTGCGCGAAGAATGCCGCGAGGTGTTGCTGCGCGCCGCCGATAAACTGGGGCTTACCGTATTGGGATTTAGAAAAGTACCGGTTAACAACACGCACATTGGCGAGTCGGCTCTTTCAGTAGAGCCGGAAATGGAGCAGGTGTTTGTAGAGTGCCCCGATAGCATAAACGACCCCGAGGCATTTGAGCGCAAACTTTTTGTATTGCGCAATTACTCTACCCACCTTATTAATAACACCGTTAAGAAAGATGCTATTGGCTATTATATAGCATCGCTATCCTATAAAACTATTGTATACAAAGGCCAGCTTACCAGCGGCCAGGTGCGGGGCTACTTTCCCGATTTGAGCGATAAGCGGGTGGTGTCGGCTTTCGGGCTGGTGCATTCGCGGTTTGCTACCAATACGTTTCCTTCGTGGCGGTTGGCACAGCCTTTCAGGTACATAGCGCACAACGGCGAGATAAATACGTTGCAGGGTAACCTTAACTGGCTTAAAACAAGCGAGCAGGGTTTTTACTCACCCTACTTTACCAAAGAAGAGATGGAGATGCTGCTACCGGTTATACCCGGCCCGCAGAGCGATTCAGCCTGTCTGGATAACATGATAGAGCTGCTGACACTTTGTGGCCGGCCGCTGGCGCATGTAATGATGATGCTGATACCCGAGGCCTGGCATAAGGATGATATGATGGACCCGGTGAAGAAAGCGTTTTACGAGTACCATGCATCGATGATGGAGCCGTGGGACGGGCCGGCATCTATATCGTTTACCGATGGCCGGTTGATAGGTGCCACGCTCGACCGCAACGGCCTGCGCCCCAGCCGCTATTGCATAACCAGCGATGACCGTGTTATTATGGCATCGGAAACCGGTGTACT
>JBJOOW010000222.1:0-3801 GCA_046051095.1 Bacteroidota bacterium
ATTCAATTGGTTGTAATCAAACACTCCGTTAGGGTTGGCATCATATACCGGCACCAGCGATGAGTAAGCAATGTTGTACGGCGTATATGGCCTGCCGCCTTGCACGCGATAGCGCATACCAATTTCCCAGTTGCGTTTAAACTTTTTTCCAAACGTTACACTAATAATATGCCGCGTATCCCAGGTTGCCGAAACATATTTTTGGTTTTTATCCTCAAACTGGCTCCAGAATAGCGTGTAGGCAACAATGCCATACCAACCCTTAAATAATTTTTGTTCGTATAAAAACTCAACACCATAGCTGCGGCCCTTTACGCCACTGGCGGCGGGGGCATTGCCCACTACACCAAAATCGCCACCAAAGTTTGCCTGTGCTACGCTGTCGTCGAGCAATAATGGTGTATTGAAATATTGTTTAAAGAAACCTTCTACCGAAACACGGCTGTTGAATTTTGTGCTGTATTCAAAGCCGGTTACCACGTGCACGTTGCTTAAATAGGTAAGGCGGTTTTTATTGGCAAGTAAACCGGTGGTATCTCTGTAGCCCATTGCCGTGTAGGTAGGCATTTGGTGGTAATAGCCGGTGTTGAAATTCCAACGGAAATTATCGAGTATGCTGTACGATAAGCTAAAACGTGGCGATGTTTGGCGAAGCAGGTTTGCCATGTTTTTATTGTAGCTGTTACCATCAAAGCGCAGCCCCAGCGACATCATCAGCCTGTTGTTGGCAAACGATTTACTAACCGATGCAAACGCCGAGTATTTATGTACAAAAAGTTTGGTCAGGTAATCGTACGCAAAGAAAGAGCCTTGAAATTTTGAACGATTGTAGTAGTAAGCCAATTCGTAACCGGCCCCTACATAGTATTTCCAACCTTTTTTACGGGCTATATATTCCATTCTGAATTTTGTTTCAGATTCGATGGAACTGTAATCAAGCGTTTGTGCTTGTGTTCTGTCGTTATTTGTATACTTAACGGCTTTGTTTACCAGCTGGCTGCTGCTTAGTATAGTTTGCAGGTAGCTGTTTTCGAAGTAGTGGGTGTACTTAAAGCCATTGGTGTAGCTCCACTGGTTGTTTTCGGGTAGCCGTTTTAAGGTGTAACGTTGGTCTTCTTCTTTATTGGCAGCCAGGTTAAGTTTAAAAATATCGCAGGCAGTCAGGCTTATAAACTCCAGTTCGTTTTTAGGGTTAATGCGCCATTTAATTTTTGTCTGTGCATCGTTATAGTTAGGAAAAATAGGAACCTGTATCAGTTTAAAAAACCAGTTATAATAACTGGCGCGTACCGATGCCAGCATGGTAACGGTTTTCTTTTTGTTTAGCGGCGATTCCATAGATAACGCGGCATCGGTAATACCCAGTGTAATGGTGCCACCCCAGCGGTCATCGCGGCCATCGCGCAGGCGTATATCCATTGCCGAGCTAAGCGTATTGCCCCGGTTTGCCGGAAAGCTGGAAGAGTAGAAATTTACTTCGCGTATAAAATCAACATTTATCAGGCCTACCGGTCCGCCCGAACCACCTTGTGTTGCAAAGTGGTTAATGTTGGGTATCTCAATATCATCAATATAAAAGCGGTTTTCGGCCGGCGATCCGCCACGCACAATCAAATCGTTACGGAACGACGAGCTAAAGCCTATGCCCGGTAATGCCTGTATTACGCGGCTTATATCGCGGTTACCACCCGGCGAGCGTTGTATCTCGTTAGTGCCTATGGTACGTACCGATATTGGGCTCTCTTCTTTTTTAGTAAAAGGGTTAGCCTGTACCACCACTTCTTTCAGGTCGTTGGCCTCGGGTTCCAGCTCTATGCTGAGTATAGCGGGCTTACCATTGGTAACTTCCATTTCGGGTACCGTTTTAGGTTTGTAGCTAAGGCAGGTAATACGTACGTTGTATATACCGGGCTTTAATTCGGTAATACTAAACTGCCCTGCCGAGTCGGTTTGTGCGCCGTAGCTGGTTGCTTCCAGTTGTATGGTGGCAAACTCTATCGGCTTACCCGATACAGCTTCGGTAATGCGGCCTTTTACAATGCCAGTTTGTGCCTTCAGGCTGGTAAGTGCCAGGCATATCATGCTTAGCAGTAATACTGTTTTTTTCATTGGTGCGGTAAAATTACTTTTTAAGGTGTTTGCGGTGGTGTGTTGTAGTGGTGGTTTGGGTTTATTCTACTACAGTATCCAGTATGCCAAGTTTTTGCAGGCGCGAGCGTAACTCGCGGCGCGCTACAAATATGCGGCTCTTTACGGTTCCCAGCGGAATATCCAGCTTCTCCGATATCTCGTGATAGTGGAAACCTTCGTTATACATTAAGAATGGCTCGGTAAAATCTTTGTTTACCTCTTTCATAGCGCTGCGTATGGTATCGGCCATAAATTCTTTTTCCGATCCATTGCTAACCGATGGCCCTGCATATTCGAGCAGGCGTGGTTTATCTGCCGATTCTTTAACTACCACGCGGCGTTTATCGCGACGATAGTTATTAATAAATATGTTGCGCATGATGGTAAATAGCCATGCTTTAATGTTGGTCCCCTCATCAAATTTCTCCTGGTTTCTTAAAGCACGGTAAAAGGTTTCCTGTATCAGGTCGTCGGTTTCTTCTTTGCTTTTAGTTAAGCTAAATGCAAAAGGGCGCAGTGCGCTCTCAAACCCTAAAATTGCTGACTGGCTATCAAATGCTCCCATATATTTTGTTTAAGTATTTGGTTGAAAAGTTAAACAAAGTAACACACAAGAAAATTAGTATGCAACTATTTTGTTTAAAATATTCGTTAAAAGATTAAACAAAATTTCGGCCCTGATTAAGGGTCGGGTAGAAAAGGGAGATAAGAAGTGATTACTGAATAGCCTTAAGTAGCTCAGTATGAGAGCGTACGATAGTGCAATTGGCAGGTATAGTGCCTTTGGTTTCGTCAAACTGGGCTCCACCTGCCAACACATTGCACTTAGGAAAAGTGCTGCCCAGCGATTTAAGAAACCTGGCCGGAGTGGTGTCTTTTAAAGGCGCAGTAAGGAAAGTAACCAGATAATCGGGCTTGTAAATACTGTATAAGTAGGGTAGCTCCGATACCGGTAAATCTGTGCCCAGATAGGCAACGTGATGATTGTTTTTACGCAGTATATATTCGGTGTATAATAATAGCAGTTCGTGTGTTTCTCCTTCGGGTAAAAACAATACAAATTTTTTGGTTTTGCTATCGGGCTTTAGTTGCTGCGCATCTATAGCCACCATTATTTTACGGCGTATTAGGTTAGTTATAAAGTGCTCTTGCGCTACCTTTACCGCGCCGGTAGACCATAGTACGCCTGTACGTGCCAGAAACGGAAAAATAAGTTCGTTAACGGCGCTTTCAAACCCCAGTTTCATAATAGCCTGCACCAGTGTTTTTTCAAACAACTGCTCATCAAAATCAAGCATGCAGTGTATCAGCGAATCCAGCAGGTTATCGGCATTAGCCATTTGGTAAATATCCAGTACGTGGCGGTTGCGGTCCTGTTCGTTAAGGCTAACTATTTTCGATATTTTAAGCCCGTTACGGTTAAGGGTGCTTATGTTAAGTAACAGGCGCAACTGGTCATCGCTGTAGTAGCGGATATTAGTATCGGTACGTTTGGGTTTAAGCAGGTTGTAGCGCTGCTCCCATATACGTAGCGTATGTGCTTTAATTCCCGTTAATGTTTCTACCTCTTTAATCGAATACTGTCCCATTGGGTTGTTAAGCTTACGTGATACAATCTTAAACAAAAAAAGGGTATAAAAGTTTTAGTTGTTTAACTGATGTTGGTCAGTT